>JASEFT010000005.1:32543-43120 GCA_030018475.1 Candidatus Thermoplasmatota archaeon | reverse complement strand
CTTTCTTTCCCTGAAGAGTTTCTTTCTCTTTTCCGAAAAGAGAAAGAAAGGCTTCAGACATATAACGCACGCCATTGAGCTTTTATCTTCGCTATATCTAAATTTGCAAGCTTACCTACTATTAGCATTCTTAAAAGTTTTATTTCAGTTTTTTTCGCGAGTAGATAGCCTATTAAAGGCTCTACTCCCACATAAAAAGATCTCTCTCTTAGCTTCTTTATTATGTAATCGTCGGCAAGCTTTTCTAGTAAAAGCCAGCTTCGCCACTTTTCATAATACTCTAAAGCCTGAGGTATAATCTTTTCGTAATATTTGGTTAGCTCCTTAATAAAATATTCCAGCCCTCTTTCATAGAACGTGCCTGCTTCTTTAGCACTGACTTTGCCATGAGGTACAAATACAATCAAGTCTTTTGCTCGTACCAAATTTTTAGATCTTACTGCAATTTTAAAATTCGCTATATCTGCGTAGATAGCTACGATTTCTTTTAATAGCTCATTGTCATTTGTATAAGAATACATTTTTTCAAACAGCGCTCTATCTAAAATATTCTCTATTATCCTTGGATCTTTGATTTGCGCAAATTTATTCTCTATTTCTTGAATTATTTCGCTGTAATCTCCAAGTTGCTTTATAATTTCTGATAGCTCTAATCTTAAAAAGGCTGACATTTTTTCTTTGCCTATTTCGCCAAGCTCTACAAAAAGCTCCTCTACACCTATTTTTTCTTGTAGTTTTGCTTTAAGTAATACTTTAAGATTATGGAAATCATACTCTAAGAAAAACAGCTCTATAAATTGTTTGTCAGGCGCAAACTTGCTTAGAGTAAGGTAAACTTTTTTAAGTTCTTTATTCAATACGCTTTCAAAATTTTCAGCTGTAGCTTCGCTATAGGCCGTTTCTATTAAAAGCTTGAAAAGCTCATCTATATCTTTAGCTTCAATTAATCTATCAAATTTATCTTTAGTTAGTAGCGAGCGCTCTAACTCTTTAACTACTCCAAAGCTATAAGCATATTTACTCTCCTCTTTTACAGAAAGCGCACTTAACAGTTTCGTCATTTTTTACTCAAACAGTATTTTTGCAATTTCTTGCTCTAGCAAATCTATTTTAAATTTAACAATAGCTTCTAAAGAGTTGTTAATCTCAACCTCAGGCGTTTTTAATACGAAGCCGCCTGTGAAATCTTTACGAAAATTATTGCCAAGCTCTAATTTTAAATTTTTAATTTTCAATTTTTTTTCAAGCTGTTCAAGCCAATCCTTAGGTATTCTTTTTCTATCCTTTTCACTTAATTCAATTATGCATTTACCTTCAAGCTTCTCAGCAGCGAGTATAGATAACAATCGGCTCTCTAAGAACTCTAAATATTCTCTGTCGGGCATTTCGGAAATTTCAGCCAATGCTTTTTTAATCACTTTTTCAATAATCTCTTGCTTCACAAATAACAACGATTTTCTTGCTTCTAATTTAGCCTCGCCAATAATTCTTGCCTTTACAGCTCTAGCATCTTCTTCTGCTTTTCTCAGACCTTCTTCTTTAATTTCTTCAGCTCTCTCTTCAGCTTCTTTGGTAATTTCCTGAGCTTTTAATTTAGCATTCGTTTTTATTTCTTCAGCCTTTTTATTTGCGTCACTTATTATCTGAGCTTTGAGCTCTTCTAAACCCATTTTCTTTCACAATTTTATACCGTTGAGTAGCAGAATAGTTACAAGTAAAGATAGTACTGCGTAAGTCTCTACAATAACAGGCATTATCATTGCTTTGCCAAACTCTTCAGGCCTTTTAGCTGCAACATTTTACCGAATTTTTCAGGGTCTTCTGAAGTGACTCCAGCAGCTGCCTGCGCTGCTAATCCAACACCTATACTAGAGCCCGCGCCACTTAGTCCTGCTGCTAAAGCAGCGCCCGTTATAGCAAACGCCAATCCTAAGATTTCCATATTTTATCACCTTTTATTGTTTTTTAGTTTTAGTATTACCTACATAACTTTTTAAATTTACTATCAAGGAACATCTGGATGTTTCTGTTTAATCTCTTGTGGTATGTTTTTTGTTGCCTCCCCAATAATTTCAAACTTCTTTATCACAGCACTTAACATCATATCGTCATTTTCTATATCGCTACTTTCTTTCTGCTCCTCTTTTACATAAGAGCCAAAGATTCCTTTGACTCCTGCTTTATACTTCTGTCTTATCTCATCTTTCAGTCCTTGCAAAGCCTCTTTAATTTTTTCTTTTCTCATTCTCGACTACTCATTTCACTTCAGTATATTTTTTAGCTTCACTAAAAGGCATAAACCCTCTGCCTGTAGCACCTCCTAGAAACTTACTGAAAAACTCTACGAATTGTAGTCTTAAAGTGTGTACGAAAGCGCCGAGACAGTTAATAATCAAATTGAGCGTGTGCCCGCCTATGAGTATTATTACTGCCATCACTATTCCTATGTAAGGCGTCGAAAGGCACATGAACGCAATAGTATTAACAACAATTGCTATTGCAGATGTAGTCATGCCCAATGCGAGTAGACGTGAATAAGACAGTACATCTCCTATATAGCTACTAATGCCGTAAAGACTTGCAAGTCCTGCAACTAGCCTTTTACCTATTTTTTTATGAGCTCTGCCTTTTGTTGCGACTACAACTATTACACTTGCTATAGCTATATAGATCGCGTAGGGCTGAAGTGCTGCACCAAGCGCTTTTATATTAACGCCGAACAGCTCTGTTATTCCAAATATTCTTCTTAGAGTTACACCAAAAAACCCGAGTGCATTGAGCAATACAAAAAGTACCGAGGAAAGGAAAACAGTCCAAAAGACCTGGTCGAAAAGCGCGTCTTTAAATTTTTTTAATTTTATATTGTGATAAAACTTAATCAAAGGTCCGAAATAGATAGTTTGAATGACTCCTAGCATTAGTGCGAACAGCAAGAACGAAATCACATCGTTTTCGTTCATAAGATCAAGCCAAACAGCTCTAAAGCCTGTTAAATTACCGAAGAATGAGCCTGTGAGCGAGCCTATAACCACAGTTATAGCTCCGCAACCGAGCATTAGCATAAAGAAGCCTCTACCGCCATGGATCTTTTTCATAAAGAACAAAGAAAGTGCAATTAGTACTAATCCGTAGCCTGCATCAGTTAGACATAATGCAAAAAACAGTAAGAAGAAAGGTGCTAGAAAAGGAGTAGGGTCTATCTCGGTATAGGCAGGTTTGCCATAAAGGTTAGTTACAAGCCGAAAAGGCTGGAATATTTTTTTTTCTTCTAAAGCCACAGGCGGCTGCTCACTCTCTAGAGGTGCTCTTGTGACTATTTCAATATTTTTGTATTTGGCTAGACTATTCTTTAGCTTGCTCACATCGCTCTTCTTTAGCCAGCCTTCTAGTAGAAAGGTATTTTGAGTAGTGCCTAAATTCGATAAAGCAGAAAGTTTATCTCTTTCAATTAGCAAATAATCGTAGGCAAGAAGGAAATCGTATCTATATTTAGCAAGTTTTGATATCTCTTTCTCTATTTTAGTTCGCTTCGTGGCTAGCTCCTTAAGCTCGCTATCTAAATCTTTTAAAATATTTTTTGGAGCGCTTTTTAACTCTTCAGCAAATGTTTGAATATGAGCTTCGTATTTTCTAAAAAGCTCTTCAAGCTCTTGTCTGTAAGGCTTTAAAACAATAACGAGTAGATAGTGGTTGGCACCAACAACGTTAATAACTTTAAGCCAAGCGTTAGCAATTTTTTGTAATTCTTGTACGAAACTATCAAATTTTAAACTTGATAGAGTAGAGAGACATGAAAATGTAGTTTTACTTTCGCCAAGCTCTTCAAGGTTTATTCTTAAATTTTCCCAAGGCTTTATCAATTCTCTAACTGCAGAAATTTTACTTTCCTCGCTTCTTAGTCTACTAAGTTCACTCTCAAAATCTCTTAATTTATTACAAATTTGAAGTAGCGCATCTAATTTCTTGGCTATCTTTTCAAATTCCTCTTTTGAAACTACAAACTTAGTTCCGAATATACTCTCAATTAAGCTTTTAATTAATCCAACAACAAAGCCAGGGCGAGGCTGATAAGGTAATAGATAATCTATTGCATATTGTAAGGTTGCAAGCTTTTGATCGTATTCTGTTGTGGCAATCTCAGGAGCGCTCCTTAAATAATTTTTAAGCGGGCTCTTCTCTAAACTTAGCTTTAAATCACTAATTTCTACAATACCTAATTTTTGTAAAGTCACTAAAATTTCTAATTTCTGTTGTTCGTAGCCCAGTACATAGACCCTTTCCATCTCTAGTACTGCCATTTTTATCCTTCTAGTATAATCTGGATAGCCTTTCTTATGCTCGACTCTAATTTCTCGTCAGCTTTTGATTTTAGTGCAACAATTTCTCTTTCACAAGCTTCTTTAATTTTAGCACTTTCTAATTTAGCATCTTCGTCAGCTCTTTCAACTATCTTTTTACATTTTTCTATAATTTTAGATTCTGCATCTTTTAAAATCCTTTCAGCTTGAGCTTTAGCTTTAGAAGATATCTCAGCAGATTCCTGCTCTGCTTTTATAAGAATTTCTTCAGCTTCTTGTTCCGATTTCTTTATCTCTTCAACAGCTTTAAGCTCGTCCACAAGTAGTGAATAAAATTGCGCTCAAATAAAATTATCCTCTGTAAGTTCTAGGCATGAACAGCACTAGGCAAGCAAATATTTCTAATCTACCAAGCCACATACATGCAGTAAGCCATAATTTGGTAATGGGGAGTAACGAGGCGAAAGTAGTTGCAGGACCTACTTTTCCTAAGCCCGGTCCTACAGTGCCCATTGTAGTAGCTACTGCAGAGGCACTAGAAACAATATCTAGATTCTCAATGAGCGCAACTCCAATTGCAGAAACGATGAATATTAGTATGTATAGGAAGAAGAAGGCTATGATGTTATGAACAAGCCCCTCTTCAATAGGATGCTTGGCTAAAGTTATAGGCTCAACTGCTTTTGGATGTATTATCCTTCTGAGCTCGCGCTTCACTACTTTTAGAAGAACTAAAGTACGTATTGTCTTTATACCGCCTGCACTAGATCCTGCGCACCCGCCAATGAACATAAGCACAAGAAGGATTAATTGTGATGCGAAGGGCCATTGAGCAAAGTTTGCAGAAGAAAAGCCGGTGGTGGTGTTTATAGAGACAGCCTGGAATACACCTATTCTAAACGTATCTAATGGTGAGCGGGACGAAGCGCTGAGAATAAGGTTGATAGTAATTAGAACTATTGCAATAATTATTGAAGATATATAAAATTTAAACCCTGGGTCTGTAAAGAGCGCCTTAGGTTTCCCACTTAAGAGCCTATAGTGCAATATAAAATTTGTACCGCCTACTATCATAAGTCCGATGATAATTATTTCGACAAACACGTTATCATAGGCTGCTATGTTTTGATATCTCGTTGAAAATCCGCCTGTTGATAACGATGTAAAAGAATGACATACAGAATCATAAACATCGTTCGTTGCAAGAAACAGTAAAATTATTCCTATAATAGTAAAGAGTAGGTAGACTTTCCAGAGCGCGCTCGCAGTTTCCTTTATTCTAGGCTTGAGGCGAGTAACTTCTTTACCGCTAACCTCAGCTTTAAACAGTCTTGCGCCTCCTGGCCCCATAGCGCGAGCTAAAACTACAATTGAAAGTACAATTATGCCCATTCCGCCGAGCCATTGAGTTAGAGCACGCCAGAACATAAGGCTGTGTGGATACACATTAAGATAATCCAATCCTTTAGGGACTTCAAGTACTGTAGAGCCGCAGGTAGCGAAACCGGACATAGCTTCAAAATAAGAATCAACATATCCTAAAGAGTTTGAGAAGGTGTAGGGCATAGCTGCAAAGGCAGATATAATAAGCCAGCCGAGCGCTACGCATACAAAAGCCTCCCTCTCGCGCAGCTCTTTCAATCTAGCTCTTCTGAAATATTTTAAAATTATAAAAACTACAATACATATAATTGCTATCACAGCGAATATGAGTGCAGGAAAGTACTCTATTTTTAAAGGTAGAATTACAGAGCTAGGTATTAGCATTAACACAATCCAGCCCAGTAAAATTGCAAAAATCAATTTTCTATCCCTTATCATCTCAGCTTCTTCTATACCGAGCACCCAAAGTAATAATCCTATATTTGCAGTAAGTATCATAGGCACAACGTAGCTCCGCATCACACTGTGAATAGCTTCGCTATAGTAAAATGCTACAAATACAGGCAGTAAGAAGACAAGACTGAACAGCATTATCACAAGTCCAAGCGCATCTAATAGAGCTTTCACTCTAAATGCAAGTCTAGCTAACATTTTTGGTACTTAAAACAGCCTCTCTAATTTAGGTATTGCGTCTGTTTTCGCAAAAATAATAACTTTATCGTCAATGTGTAGCTCGTCACTACCTGTAGGAACAATTACCTCATTATTTCTAACAATTGCACCTATAATACTGTTCTTAGGCAGCTTAGCATCTTTGAGCTTCTTACCTACTACTTGCGAGTTATCTAGAACTCTAAATTCCAATACTTGAGCTTCGCCTTCTTTTAGTACTTTAAAAGTTAAAACTTCAGACTTGCGCGCGTATTGCAAAATCGTGCCTATAGTGACTAGCGTTGGGCTTACAACCATCTCTATACCAACGGTTGCTAAATCAGCTCTAAGTTCAGGCTTGTCTATCAAAGCTATAATTCTTCTAGCGCCAAGCTCTTTTGCAAGTAATGCAGACAGCATATTGGTTTCGTCTTTAGGTGTGGCTGCAATAAAAGTGTCGACTCCTGCAACGCCTTCCTCTGTGAGCAGCTCTTTATCTACAGGATTGCCGTGAATAACGACTGTGCTCGCCAATTCTGTAGAGGCATTGTCGCAAAACTCTTTGTTATCGTCTATAAGAGTTACAGATACAGATTTTTCTAGAAGTTTAGCTATATGCACGCCGGTTCTTGTAGCACCTACAATAACAACTCTACTAAGCTCTTCTCCTTTACCTAATTCTATTTTACCCCTGCCGCCTATAGCACTTTCCAAAGAAGGTATTAGCTCGGCGTTGCCTAACGTTATTACTACGTTATCGTTAGGTAGAATCAGCTCGTTAGAGTCAGGTATCAGTATATCGCCATTCCTGATTATTGCTACAATCCTACAAGATTTAGGAAGCTTTAAATTTTTCAATGAGCTATTTGCAGCAGGTGAGCCCTTATCTACTGTGACTTCTAAAACTTGCACTTTGCCTTTAGCAAATATATCAGCGTCTAATAGTGTAGGGTTAAGTAAAGAGCGCACTATTTTTATACTCGTTAGAAGTGCAGGACCTAGTGCTATATCCACACCTAAATACTTAAAAGTAGATTTAGAAATGGGCTCGTTAAGATATTCTGAACTTTCTATTCTCGCTAAAGTCTTACATTTTTTAGATTTCGCAAATGCGCATGAAACTAGATTCACTTCGTCACTGCCAGTAACTCCTATGTAAAAGTCTGCCTTTTCTATACCTGCGCTAATTAAAGTTTCAGGCGAGCCGGCATTGCCTTTAACCACAAAAACGTCAAGTGCCTCGGCATGCTTGCAAGCTTCAACGTCTTTTTCTATAATTGCAATATCATGACCTTCTGAGTAAAGTGACTGCGCTAGTGCATAGCCTATATTGCCTCCACCGCCTATGACGATATACATTCTTTTTTCAAGAAAAAAAGACCTCTGTAGCTTTAAAACTTTTGCGCCAATAGCTATATATAGTAGTTATAGTTTTTTAAAATTTAAAAAATGAGATTTAAAAGTGCTTTTACAGTAGGCAAACTTTTAGGAATACCTATTAATATCCATGTAACGTTTTTACTTATAATACCTGTCTTCGTTTGGGTATTCGCTGTTAGCGAATCAACCTTTTTCTGGTTTAAACTAGGCTTCGGAAATTTAAGTTCTATAGCGCTGAGAATAATATTTGCATTTCTAGCTACAGGCATATTGTTTTTCTGCGTTCTTTTACATGAGCTTGGCCATTCTTATATAGCGCTCAAGTATGGTACTAAAATAAGGGCTATTACTTTATTTATTTTCGGCGGAATTGCTAGTATGGAAAAAATACCTAGAGCGCCTGAAAAAGAATGCAGTATTGCAATTGCAGGCCCTTTAACAAGCCTCGCAATAGGAGCATGCTTTTCAGCTGCTTTCTTAGCAGTTAGTATTTTACCTTATAATTCAATTTTAAGCTATTTTGCCATGCTCTTCAGCGTGCTTGGGTTCTATAATATCTTTTTGGCATGCTTCAATCTTTTACCAGCATTCCCAATGGATGGCGGTAGGTTGTTAAGAGCTTGGCTAGCAACTAAAATGTCTTATTTAGATGCAACTTCTAAAGCTGTGGTTATGGGTAAAGTATGCGCACTTCTAATGGGGTTGTTCGGACTAGGTCTCAATCCTTGGCTTGCTTTCAGTCCTATGCTTGTTGTTATTGCTTTCATTATATATATAGCGGCAGGGGAAGAAGAAAGAATGACTACGGTAACTATTACTCTAGAAAATGTAAAAGTCAGAGATATAATGAGTGCAGATGTAACAAGAGTTTCGCCCAATTTAACTGTAGAAAAGCTTGTAGAACTTATGCTAAAAACTAAATATATAGGCTTTCCCGTAATAGAAGAAGCAATGCAAAAACTAGAAGGTATTGTTACGCTGACAGACGTTAGAAAAATACCTGTAGAGCAGAGACGCGCAGTTTTAGTTAAAGATATAATGACGAAGAATATAATTCATATAACCCCTGAAGAAGGTGCTGTTGAGGCTTTAAAAGTTATGGCTAAGCACAATATTGGTCGCTTATTAGTACTTGAAAACGGCAAGATTGTAGGTATTGTATCTAGAACTGATTTGATGAGAGCGATACAGATATTGAGGTAGACAAGATAAAAAATGTGATGTATAAAAAACATAACTACAAAAAATCGCTACCCTTATCTTTTTACTAGCTTATTCATTTTTTCGGTGATATAATGCAAGTTAAAAGGGCGCTATTAAGCGTCTATGACAAAACAGGTATTGTAGAATTTGCTAAAGAGCTGCAAAATTTAGGTATCGATATAATTTCTACAGGTGGCACAGCTAAGGCGCTGCGAGAAAAAGGAATAAAAATAAAAGAAATTTCTGAGATTACAAAATTCCCTGAGCTACTTGAGGGTAGAGTGAAAACACTACATCCTAAAATTCAAGCTGGGATCCTTGCGGTCAGAGCTAAAAAAGAGCATCTTAGAGATTTAGAAAAAGAGGATATTGAAACTATTGATTTGGTTGCTGTCAATCTCTATCCTTTTGAAAAAACTATTTCTAAAGAGCATAAACTTGAAGATGCTATTGAAAATATAGATATTGGCGGAGTTACTTTGTTGAGAGCCGGGGCTAAAAACTATCAAGATGTAGCAGTTGTGAGCAATCCAAAAGATTATGATATCGTAATTAAGGAGCTGAGAGAGAATAATTTAAGTATCACAGAAGTTACGCGTAAGGGACTAGCTTTAGAAGCCTTCTTTCAAACAGCCCATTACGACAGTGTAATCTCAGAATATTTTAGAAGAACATTTGGCTATGAAAAATTTCCGTTTTATTTAAATTTAAGTTTTGAGAAAGTGCAAGCTCTAAGATACGGTGAAAATCCTCATCAAGAAGCTTCTTTCTATAAAACTCCCGGCTTTGAAGAGCCTTGCATAGCAAACGCAAAGAAGCTACATGGCAAAGAGCTCTCTTATAATAATATTCTAGATGCTGATGCAGCTCTAGAACTTATAAAAGAATTTTCTTTACCTGCCTGCGCTATAATCAAGCATACAAATCCTACAGGAGTTGCAATTGCTTCTAGACTTGTAGATGCTTACAGATTAGCTTACGAAACCGATAAAGTTTCGCCTTTCGGCGGAATAGTAGCTTTTAACAGAGAAGTTGATAAAGAATCGGCGGAAGAGCTTTCTAAATTGTTTCTAGAAGTTGTGCTTGCACCTAAATTCTCAGAAGAAGCTTTAGAGATATTAAAAAAGAAAAAAGATTTAAGAGTTTTAGAAGTGCCTTTAAATAGGAGTTATGAAAGGAAAGGTCTTGTCACTAGGTCAGTCGTAGGCGGTTTGCTAGTGCAAGACAGAGATGTAAAAGAGCTCGATGAATCGAAATTTAGAGTAGTAACTAAACGAGCTCCTACTGAGCAAGAGCTTGAAAACTTAAAATTTGCATTTAAAGTAGTAAGACATTGCAAATCTAATGCTTTAGTATTTGCGAAAGAGCTACATACAGTAGCTATTGGGTTGGGGCAGACGAGCAGAGTGGATTGCGCTCATATTGCTACCAGGAAAGGCGGCAAAAATATTAGAGGCTCTGCTTTGGCAAGTGATGCGTTCTTTCCTTTCAGAGATGCGGTTGACGCGGCTGCTAAGTTTGGCGTAAGCGCAATTATTCAGCCTGGCGGAAGTGTAAGAGATCAAGAAGTTATAGATGCTTGCAACGAATACGAGATTGCGATGGTTTTCTCAGGTATGAGAGTGTTCAGGCATTAATACCTTCTGAAAAACTTAGCATTTG
>JASEFT010000005.1:0-32451 GCA_030018475.1 Candidatus Thermoplasmatota archaeon | reverse complement strand
GCATCTGGATTTTGCGACATCAAATTGACAAATGGCAAATAACTACGCTGCGCTCTCCGAAGAAATGCTAAAGAAATGTGCAAGAAATCTCTACTACAATCGTTAATGTGGCTTCCTGTGATTGCTCTAGGAGCACTGTTCTTTATCTTCTCTATAAATTCTATGACTGTTTCTACAGCACTTGTTTTAGTCTATTTTTCCATACCTAAGAGAAAAATACCCAGCATAGAGAGAAATATTCAACTACAAATAGTTCTCTCTATGAGCTCGTTCATGCAATAGCCCTGCGCATAAAGCTTGCCTTTTGCATAAACTCCGCCAGCTCGTAGCTCAATTTTCCGGCTTGCAAGCTCTTTGATTGTATGAAATAATAACGGAAGCTCTCTTTTCACACCCTCTTCCCTTATCTTTTTAAAAAGTTTGGTTTTATCCTTTTCTCCCCAGAGCTTATTAAACCCTTTACCCTTTATTGGAAATGTGCAGTATGTAACTACAGGACCTCTATCCAGAATCTCGGTTACAAGATGAATAATAATACCTGTTTCTTGCGCTTTGGTCCGAATTAACTCCCAGATAACTTCCTGCCAAGTGCCCGTAGGCCCTAAAGGTGCTGCTGGATGCAAATTTATAAGCTTATATTTTCTACACAGCTCAGGTCCAACTATTAGCATATACCCAGCAAGTAGTATCAGATCCACTTCATATTTAGCTAAAAGTCTCATAACTTCTCTATCATATTCTATCCTCCATCTAGGCCTGTTTGCGCTCCATAACTCAGGTTTGAATTGCTTTGATGAAAACTGCACCAACTCAAGATTGTAACTTTTTACCAGCTTGAAAAACAAATCGCTTTCTTTTGCTTCGCCTTGCGCTCTATTACTAAACACAAACACCAACTCTACATTTAGCTCTTTGCTATCAACACCTTTTTTGATTACTGTAAGTAAATCTCTAGCTGCTTTATCCCTTCCTGTAGAGAACCAACCTAACTTATAAGGCATTTTCAACTCCTAGTTAGTTTAATACCCAGCAGTATGCATGAAGCGCTGCCAGCACTTGAAGCTACAAATTCATGAACAGCAACGCCGTTTTTAGGTAGTAGCCAGATTAGCGCACTGCACATACTTAATATTAAAATTACAAATCCTAGTTTTCTATCTTTAGCGCTTATAGATAAACCAATAAAGAACAGCGATATCGGTAGTAGTACAAAGAAAGCTACAGAAAAATAGAAATGAATAATTCCCATATTTTCCGGAAATAGTCCTATACCGCACAAAGCGATAGCAGTTGAAATAAATGCTATTATTGCAATATTACCTAACCAATTAGCTAAAATTTTTCTCAGCCCGAGTGCAAATATAAAAATAAGCGCTCCGCACACAACTAAACTTGAATTGAATAGAATAGCTGTAATGCCGTTAACTCCCAAATCGCTAAGTGCATTCGCAGTCCAAGAGAAAGGCGAGTAAGAGATAGCAATTAAAATCAGTAAAAGCATTGCTATAGGAGCTAATATTCCACAATAACCTGCTAATTTCAAATCAAATTTTTTCATATTCAATAGTATCTTTAATTCCTGCCTCTCTAAACCCTTTCAATCTAATCAAGCAGGAATCGCATTTACCGCACGCTTTCCTTTTACCTCTATAGCAGGACCATGTTAAATGATAAGGAACTTTTAACGACAAACCCTTCTTGATTATTTCAGCCTTAGTGAGATTGATTAGCGGATATTTTATATCGATAGCTTTTCCTTCAACTCCAGCTTTAGTACCTACTTTTATAACTTCTTGTAAAGCTTTATAGAAATCAGGTCTGCAGTCAGGGTAGCCACTATAGTCAATTGCATTCGCGCCTATGAAAATTTTGCTGGCTCCGATACTTTCTGCGTAAGCTGAGGCGTAAGCCAAAAAAATTAGATTTCTTGCAGGCACGTAAGTTGAAGGTATATCTCTTCCTAGATCCTTAATATTCCTTTCCGGAATTTTCTGTTTTTTCTGTAGTAATGAAGAGCTTACAAAATTCAAATCTAATTTCAAAATTTTATGTTTTGCTCTATAGTGGCGGGCTATTTTTTTAGCGCTTTCAAGCTCTTTTTTGTGTCTTTGTCCGTAATCAAAGGAAATTGCATGAGTATCATAATTTTCTGATTTAGCAATTGCAAGTGTAGTTGCAGAATCTATACCGCCGCTAAGCAAAACTACAGCTTTTTTATTAGCCATACCCCCTGTCCCCAGCCTTCGTCCAAGCCGAGTTCGAGTTTGCAAAATTTTCTATCTTTTAAATCCAGCTCGTCAATTAATCTCTCTAGTAAATAATTTGCTAAATTTTCTGCACTAACAGGCTCCAGATCAAGCAATATTACATCCTCTATTGGAAAGCTATACTCTTTCTTATCTTCTGTTATCTTTACTTTTTTATTTTCTATTTTAACCCTTGCTTTAGGAAGCAGTACTTTGTGATCTAATTTATCAATAATTTTTCTAAGAATTTTTTTTATAACTGTAAAGTCTATCACCATACCCTTTCGAATAGTCTCACTGTAAATCCTTGCATGCACCGCATAAGTATGACCATGTAATCTAGAGCATTTATCAAGCTCTGGCATCATATGACAGGCAGAAAAAGTTATTCCGCTACGCCAGCCATCAATTTCTAATTTATAGACCATATTTAGCGCACTTCTCGTCTACTTCTTTTTGAATTTCAGCCAGTAGTTTTTCGTTTCTCATGACATGTGCAAAGCGCCCTTGTAACTGCAAATACTCTTTTACAGGCTTTCTATGTGCTACTTTCTTAGTAATTTTTAAGTTACTCATATCACTTCCTTCGCATTCCCAAAGAGGAAAAACGCCTGTTTCTACAGCAAGTCTTGAAAGCTCTATAGTGAGTTCGCTTGGGAAGCGCCAGCCGGTAGGGCAAGGAACAAGAATGTGCATGAAGCAAGGCCCATCAATTTCTAAAGCTTTTTTTATCTTCTTCTTCAAATCTAAATGATAAGCTATAGTTGCAGTTGCTACGTAAGGTATATCATGCGCTATGCAAATAGCCCCTATTGGCTTCTTTTTTCTACTTTCGCCAATAGAATATTTTCCTAGCGGGGAAGTAGTAGTAGAAGCTGCATAAGGCGTTGCAGAAGAGCGCTGAATACCTGTATTCATATAAGCTTCGTTATCCAAACATATATATTTTACATTATGACCTCTTTCTAACATTCCGGAAAGTGCTTGCAAGCCTATATCGAAAGTACCTCCGTCGCCGGCAAATGCCAGCACGTTAATACCTTTTCTTTTACCCAAAGCTTTCAAAGCGCAATCTATGCCTGAAGCTACTGCAGCTGCATTTTCAAAAGCCACATGGATTAAAGGTATTTTCCAAGCGGTCTCAGGGTAGGAAGTAGAGACCACTTCAAGACAGCCTGTAGGCACTACAGCAATTGTATTCTCACCTGCTACACTTAGAATCTGCCTTACCGCAATAGTTTCTCCGCAACCCGCACATGCTCTATGACCTGGTAAAAAAAGTTCTTCATTCATATAAGCTCCTCTCTCAGTCCAATCCACTCAGGTATTTTAAATTTGTTGGTTTCTAGCGCTTTTTTAGCGCTTTCAACTATAAGCTCAAAATCTTTGATTAGCACATCTCTTCCACCAAGACCTAAAATATAGTTTAGAACCAACGGCTTTTTAGAATGATTTACAAAGCAACTACACACATCTTCAAAAACTGCTCCAGCAAAGCCAAGTGAAATATTTCTATCAACTACTGCCAAAACTTTTGCGGTTCTTGCAACTTCTATTAATTCCTTGCTTGGAAAAGGTCTGTAAACAGTTAAAGAAGCGCAGCCTACTTTCTCGCCCTTCGCTCTTAATTTACTAACTGCCATTCTAGCAGTTCCACTCATAGTGCCTAAAGTGAGTATGATTATTTCTGCATCTTCGCAACAGTAAGATTTTACTTTTTTATACTCACGTCCAAACATGGCTTTGAACTCTGCAAATACTTTATCAATAACTTCAGAAGTTCTATGCATTGCCTCATCTGTTTTTTTCTTGAATTCCATATAGTACTCGGGCGTACAAAAAGAGCCGAACGTTTTAGGGCTTTTAGGGTCTAAAGTAAAGAGTGGCTTATACGGCGGCAAGAATTTATCAACTTCGCTCTGCTCAGGTGCTTCTACAACTTCGCTCGTATGAGTTAGCACAAAAGCATCTAACCCAAGCATTGCAGGCAGTAGTACATTAGCGTCCTCAGCAATTTTAAACGCCATAATTGTAAAATCTAGAACTTCTTGGTTGCTTTCGCAGTAGAATTGTAGCCAGCCACTATCGCGCTCAGAGATGCTGTCTTGATGGTCGCACCAAATATTGATAGGAGATGACAACGCTCTATTACCTACAGGCATAATTATAGGTAACCGCATACCAGATGCTATAAATAGCAATTCATGCATCAGAGCAAGACCTTGAGAAGATGTGCATGTACAAGTTCTAGCGCCGGCAGCGCTTGCACCAATACATGCGCTAAGTGCGGAATGCTCGCTTTCTGCAAGAATGAACTCCGCTTTTAGCTCGCCGTTAGCTACGTATTCTGATATTTTTTCTGGAAAGTGTGTTGATGGCGTAATAGGGTATGCTGGCACAACTTGAACTTTACAAAGTTTAGCTGCAAGTGCAGCTGCATGATTACCCTCAACTACAACTTTCATTTTTTTATCAGCGCTCCTCAGGAACTAGAGCTATCGCATCCTTAGGGCATTCGTAGGCGCAAATACCGCAACCCTTGCAATGCTCGTAATCTATGATTATGCCATCCTCTGTTTTGGAGATACAAGAGTCAGGACAATATTCATAGCAAAGATAGCATTTAGTACATTTCTCTCTTTGCCAGATTGGCTTCATTACACGCCATTCACCTGTTTTGTATTCTTTCGAACTACCAGCATTTGTGATAGTGGCTCCAAACCCCAATTTCATTTTTTAACGCTCCTAAAAGCTTTTTTTGCAGCTTCTATGTTTTCAGATTTTCTTGCGCTTATACTCTCGCCAATTGCTTCGATTATAGATTCTAATTTTATATTACCTATCGCTTTTGCATAAGCTCCTAGCATTGCAGTATTCACTATAGGATTAGTTCTTGTACCTAATTTGCTGTTTAATGCTATTGCAGTAGCATCTACAACATAAACAGTTGCATGTAGATGGAAATTCTCAGGATTTCTAGCGGTATTAATCACAGCATTTCCATTTTCTCTGAGACCTTTGGCAACGTCAACAACACTTATCAAAGTAGGATCTAGAACGACGACAGCATCAGGCTCGTAAATTTGACTTCTTAGCTCAATTGGCTCAGTATCAAATCTCAAAAAAGCCGTTACAGGCGCTCCTCTGCGCTCAACCCCAAACATAGGAAAAGCTTGAACATAATAATTTTGTTTAGAGGCTGCAAGCGCTAGAATATTAGCAGCTGTAACAGCACCTTGACCTCCTCTGCCGTGGAATCTAACTTCGTACATTTCGGTCAAAAATTGTAATAGCTTGACGGAGATTAAAGATTATTGTTTGAGACAAAGGAGGACTTTCAATTTTAAGAACTTCTACTTTCGCTCCACAATCTATTGAACTCGCTTCCTAGCCTTGCAATAATTTTGGGGTTTGTAGTCCATACTGCAAGCGTGCCATATCTTGGTGCGCCTGAAAATATTAGCGCTCTATCCTCACTAACTGCAAAGTTAGTATTGACTGCCGGGTTTTTAGCTATCCTTAAATCTTTAGAATAAGGTATTTTGTCGCCTTTAACAACTACAAGGCTTCCTTTTGGTATTTCCACTCCTTCAATATCTTCAGCAACGAACGCTAGAGGCTTTGTCCCTTTAATATCTTCTAAGCTCCATATCGAGGTCAGTCTTGAGGTCTCACCCCAAGGCAGTATTTTCTTCAATCCTATTTCCACCATAAGCAGTGTCGCCATTATTCCTACAAAAGCTCCTATCCCAGCAGATAATAAATCCATTTTTTAAATCACCTGAAATAGTGATGTTTTAACGAGTATATAAAGATAGTGAGAAAAATTTAGTTTTAACAAGGGTATTCTAACAATTTGAGATGAAAATAACGGAGCTCGAAATTTACCCTATTGCAATACAGCTGAGAAAACCTTTTAAAATTGCATTAGGAACTTCTTATTACTACGAAGGGGTGCTTGTAAAAATAGAGACTGACGAAAATATTTACGGCTGGGGCGAGGCTTCGCCTTCAGAGAAAATAACTTTTGAAACTCAAAGCACAGTAATTAACGCGCTACAACGAATGAAGCCTTCTGTTATAGCTAAAAATCCAATTGAAATTGAAAAAATAATGAAAGAACTAGATACTAAAATTAACGGTAATAGCGCTGCGAAAGCTGGTATTGACTTAGCGCTCCATGATATTCTGGGTAAATATCTGGACTTGCCGCTGTATGTAGCGTTTGGTAATGACAAATCAGAAATTAAAACTTCTATCACAATAGGCATTAAAGGGGTAGATGAAACAATAGAAGAGGCTTTGAAACTAATTGATCAAAAAGTCAAAATTATAAAATTGAAAATAGGCATTGATGCTGAGAAAGACATAGAAAAGGTAAAGGCGCTCAGAGCGGCAATCGGCTATCAAACGAGGCTTAGAATAGATGCAAATCAAGGCTATTCAACCCGACAAGCTATTAAAGTGCTAAAAGCGCTAGAACGTTACGAGCTAGAATTTATAGAGCAGCCTGTTGTTGCTAGCGATATTGATGGCTTAAGAGAGGTAAGAAACAACACTGCAATACCGATAATGGCTGATGAAGCTCTGCATACTCCTAGAGATGCAATTGAACTCATAAAAAGCGATGCTGTAGATTTGTTCAATATAAAATTAATGAAGAGCGGCGGTCTTAGCAAAGCGCTAAAAATTGCAGAAATTGCACAAGCTGCCGGCATTCCTTGTATGGTAGGCTGTATGGTAGAAACCAAGCTAGGTATTACTGCAGGTATGCATTTAGCGCTCGGTAAAAAAATAGTTAGATATGCAGATTTAGATGGTCATTTAGATTTAGAAATTGATTGTATAAAAGACGGTGTAGAGACTTTGGAAGGTACGAACAGGCTAGGAAATGGTGTAGGGCTCGGAATAGAGGTTGATAACGAGATATTAGAGAGAATTAAAGTATGAGATTCAACTGGCTTTGGGGTGAGAAAGTATTTATTTCAGTAAGCCCCTTTTTATTACGGAATGGAAATTAAAATCTTAAAGAAATTAAGTTTGAAATCGCCAATAATGCTGGCAGGCGCGCCAGGTATGGGACTGGTTGCTAAGCACACTGTAGATTATTTTATAAAGAAGCTTTGCGCTAAAGAGCTCGGCAGGCTAAGTTCAGATTACGATTACTATTCAATAGCTGTTTTTGACGATAGAGGTGTTTTAGAGCCTTGCCATCTCAACAGTCAGTATAGATTTTATTTTCTAAGAGCCAAAGGCGCTCACGATTTCGTCTTCTTCACTGCAGACTTCCAGCCAACACTGCCTGAAAAGCAGAACGAGCTCAGCGATATTGTAGCGAAGGTAAGTGAGAAACTAAAAGTGAAAAGGATCTATACTACAGCTGCTGTGCCTGTACGTGAAAAAGTTGCGCATCCTAAAGTTTTCGGTACAGCTACAGCGCCAGAATTAATGGATTTTCTAGTAAAGAAAGGAATAGAGCCGTTAAGAGGGCGGGTAAGTGGATTTAACGGCGTACTGCTGGAATATGCTTGGAAGCGAGGAATAGAGGCATGTTGCCTGCTCGCTGAAACTTATATTTATCATATAGATAATCCTCTAGACCCTATAGATTTCAAGGCAGTGCTTGCAGTAACTAATAAAATTTCAGAGCTTATGGAATGCGATATAGATACAGAAGAATTAGAGCGTGAAATTGAGAGGCGCGAGGCATTGTATAAAAAATTAGAGGAAGAATATAAGAAAGCGGTAGCGCCTAAAATAAGAAAAGAAGTACCTAGTTATATAGGGTAGTGGGGACTTTGGTGTTGTTGCTTACAAGTAAAAATTGAGGAGCTAACTTTTTGTTTTTTTTCCTGCCCTAACACCTATTCAAAAACTCTTCCCTTTTTAGACGTCTATTAAGTGAAGGAAACCCGTAAGGGAAAAAGGGTTCCGAGGCGCTAGGATGATCGGCGAGAGCCGTGTATTTAAATATACCGTGACTGTAGGTATTTTCGACTAAAATCGCTTCAGACTATTGGTCATGATAGTTTTTTCTTTGTTCTATATCTCCAAAAAACAATTGCAATCATACTAATTACTAAACCACAAATGATGAATAGGGTAACCCTGTAGACCTTTGGATACACATAAACGGTGGTATTTAACGTTAGTGTGCCGCACATATCCTTATGGATCTCAACAGTCACATTATTGGTATAATCCGAAAGCATGCTGCAAGAAATAGAATATGAATTAAAAAGTGGGTTATATTTAGCATTCGTGTTATTAACCTTAACATCTGCATCATGGACAGGCTTTCCAACTTCATTAAAAACACGAATATTTATTTTTGTTATTTCTGGAATCAAAATCTTTTTGGGGACAGATACCTCACATTTAATTTTATGATCCAAGACCTTGATGCTTGGCTCACCAAAACATAAAAACGGCGCGTCAAATTCTTCTGTTCTTTCCTTTGTTTGATTTATTGAGATTTTAATTGCATTCCCTATAGTCTCGCCGTTTACGAGTAACTCACCAACCTTATTGGTTAAAAAACCACCTTGTCTGAAACTGAGTTCAACAGGGCTTGCTATAACACAAGCTGCCCCAGAGCCGAGTAAAGTGTATGGAAAATTACTACTACCTATTTTGCAAGCCAAAATGATGCATACAGTATTTTTTAATTTTATTGAGGAAAAATCATCTTCTGTGATTTTTTTAGTATTTTTGGGGTCAACCAAGCCAGTCTTATCCGCATCTGGTTCTGAGAGATTGCCACCCTCCTCATAACTTCTTTCACAAAATCCATTCCAGCCATAAATACCACCTTCATTAGATGTAAAGTTTATCCATCCATGAGAGGAATGATACCATATACCTACACCTTTTGTAAGGTTTTCTATAATAGCTGTAGTGTTTGCGGTAAATATAGAATATTTCGAGAACCATTCGAAAGTTTCACGAATGGTTTCACTAACAAAAATACCTTCACCGGTGAAATTTAAACCGTGTGAATAGGATATAAAACACCCCATCACTTTTTTCCATGCGTTAGTAGCTTTTCTAACCTTATCAAAAAATAACCCTCTATTACCATACACTAAAATCTCATCCTCTGTCCCAACGAATCTCCCAACCACCATATTTGTTTGCATACACAAATCTAAAGGAATTTTTATTCCGCTTAGGTTTGAAATAATATAACCTTTACCAGCAAACGAAATATTGTAGATTGAAAGCGACTCTGCTAAAGAATCTTTAAGTTCATGATTGACGTAATAACCTTTTCCTCGTCGGAAAGCCTATCCCTCCCTTATAGGGAATGGGATAAGCTATGATTCTACATCTAGGAAAAGGCAATGCAACTATTAGATTTAGTTTTAGCTTAGGAAAGCGAAGTCGTAGCATTCTACTCACCACTTGTGATTCTAGTAGTGAGAAACTAGCTAATCACAGCAAATTGAACACTAGGAAAATTTAAAAACGAAGACCGAAAAATAAAAAGAGAAGGGCTATGCCCTTAGGCCGCATACGCTCCTCTGCCAACCCAGCTAGACCAACCATATGTTGGATTATAGTATTTAGAAGTCACATACTAGTAGAACGTAGTAGAAGTCGTGCCAGATGTAGGCGTGACATAGCCATTGGAAAGAACAGGTGCTGATAATATATTCCTTGGACATTGAATCCTGCTGAGGATACTGTCTCCCAATCATAGGATAAGTTATAGTTACACTAGGGAGGCCAGTAGTGGCACTAGCCTTCCCGGCAACCAATTCCGTGCCCGCTATCCCCACTATCCCAAGAAATCCAGCTAATATGATAATAGCAATTAAGGTTAAGGTTGCAGGTGAAAAGTAACGGGATGTTTATGGCTTTGCCTATATTTTTCTTTTTGCCTGGTATTTTCTCAAACTTCCTTCTTCATAAATGAAAGAAGGACTGTGGATTTTCAAAATCTCCCTAAACAATTTCTCAACAAGATCCCCATCTACAAAATCCTGATTTATCAGGATGTGTAATGCTTGGAGTCTTGCCTTGTTCTCGTTTTCCTTTCTGCTCCCGTTCCAATTCAACCAATCTATCTTTCTCATTCTATCACTCTATAAGACCCTATTTTTCCGCCGAAAACAATCTCGCCGGGGCTTAGAGCAATCTCATAACTGATTTTTTTTTCACAGAGTAACTTCGCAGAGGTGATTTCTCAACAGAAACAAACCTGTCGATTCTGCCGTCATGAATAGTCGAATTAAGGTTTATAACAGTATCAAAAATACGCCTGAGACCGTTCATAAACTCTTGGGTATGAAGATTTCTCTCAACAAGATAGATGGCGGTCCTCTTATATGTCTCATAATTCCCTTTCTCTCTGAGCAAATGCCTATAAATCTGCTCCTCACCGTATCTCATGGTGGATGCGGACAAAGAGAGATTTATATTGAATATATCGCCCTTTGGTATGAGCTCAGATACAACTCTTGTATATTCTTTTGCAAAAGTATCTAAAGCGTCAGAGCCCAAAACAGATTTCACCCGATGTTTCGAGGAGAAATCTAGGTAATAAACCTTACCATCATATTTATCCAAATCAATATTATATGCTCTGCACTGCTCCTTCAACTGCTCTGGCGAAATAAAGAAACAGTCAATCACCCCAATATCACCAAATTCTACCCTCTTTTTCAGCAATGACACAAGGAATATATGACCTATGCAGCCAGAATCTTCGATGACGAGATTGGTAGAGCCTTTTATTAGCCCACCGCCAAGCAAATCATCTAGTTTCTTGTAGCCTGTGTTGATGATCTCGGTCGAGCCTTTTTCCATGAATGTTTTTATCTGCTCCCAACCGTCACGCCAACCAATCTCTTCGGTCATTTTATCGCCTCTGTGCGACCAGTTACGAATACATTACATCTAGAGTCTGTAAGACCGCCTTGATAAGCGTCAACAATTGTAAGAGTAAAGGTAGCTTGCAAAGCCGCCTTGGCAATAGCTTCCAGACCTGTTTTCTTGTCAGTCATAGTCTCACCTCTAGCTTGAGGGGGGATTTCGAAGGTCATTATTTTTTCATCAAAAACTACCTTGTAACTAAGGGTATATAAACACGAATCCCAATGTAAACCCAACGTAAAAAACAGAAACAATTATGAGCGAGCAAGGAGATAAATATAAACATGCCCGTCCCCCTCTCTGCAAAAGAAAAGATGCTGCTTTTCCTTCTCGACCATATAGATGAACAACTTCATCTGCCTGCTAAAGGTGCACCTCCACGCTTTTTCTCACCTACAGGGATGCTTGATCTTATAAACATCTCCCGTCCACTGCTTCTCCAGGCGCGGAAAGACCTTGTCAGAGATGGTTTGATCGAAGAGAGAAGATATTACGTCCCAGAAACAGGAAGATTTCGTGATTTCTATTTCCTCACCCGGGAGGGCATAGCAAAGGCAGAAGAGTTGCAGGAAGAAATTGGTAAAAGGAAGGTAAAGGTTAGGGAGAGAGATGAACTCAGGGAGCTGAAAATTTCTGAGCTGCTTGGTTATTTGAAGAAAACAGCCAAAAAGCCTATAGAGCCAGGTCGCTCCTACCTAGTGAAAGGTGAGAAACCAGATATGGCATACGAAGTCTTTAAAAGGCTGTTGGAAGAAAGGTATGAGGGGGTAGTTATTTCAGATCATTCACCAAGAAAAATAAGGGAGAAGTATGGTCTGAGAGCTGAGTCGTTCTGGCTTTCAGAAGTAGAAGGTGAAAATATTCTTAAGCCTGATAGGCTGGACTTCGAAATCATGGCAACTATTTCTAACTTCTTAAAGGAAAATGACAAACCTGTGATAATGTTAGAGGGATTTGAGTACCTATCGCAAGTGAATGGTTTTGATCAGTGTTTGAAATGGGTAAAAACTACAACAGATATCGTAGCGAAGAACGATGGGATATTAATCCTACCAATAAATCCGGTGGTCTTCTCTGAAAAGGAAATATCGCTGCTCACACAAACTATAGAGGTTTATGAACCCGGGAAGATAGCACCTGTAGAAATAAATTATACAAACATCATCAAGAACATCACCCCAGAAGGTTTTATTGACCTTAGAACAATACTCGAGCCAAAAAGATTTATCGATTATTCAGAAAGAAGACCTGAAGTTAGATATTTCTTTGGTAGGGAAAAGGAGTTAAAGGCTCTATATGAATTTCTAAAATCAAGATCAAAGGTACTTTGTATAAAAGGTATTGCAGGTATAGGGAAATCAGTATTAGCCTCAAAGTTTATAGAAAGCATTGAGATGAATGTGTTTTGGCATAGATTCTATGAGTTCACTACACTTCGTAATTTGTTTAGTAAGTTCTCAGAGTTTCTGGTTAAATTAGAACGAACTAAATTGAGAAACTGTCTTGATAGAGAGAAGTTTGATTTGGAAGAGCTATTAGCAGTTTTGGGAGAAGAAATAAAAGGCACGCTCTCTCTACTAGTGTTTGACGATATACAAAAAGCAAACCAGGATATTATAAATTTTCTTAGCTCTTTTAAAGATTTGGTAGAGGATAGTAAAATTATTGTGATTGGGAGAACAATTCCTTCATTTTACGATAGAAGAGATGTGGTTATAAAGAAGATTGTAACCGAACTTACATTGGGTGGGTTAGATAGAGACGATAGCTACAAATTGCTAGCTAAACGTGGAGTTAAAAAGGAGGAACACGAAAGACTTTATAAACTAACTGGCGGTCATCCTCTTTCGCTCGAGCTGGTAACGGCAGAGACAAGAGAAGAGATGGGAAAGTTTTTCAGAGAAGAGATACTCAAAAGGCTTGACGTAGGTGAAAGAAAAGCGTTAGAGCTTGCATCAGTATTCAGATGTCCATTCGATGCTAAGGCGATGCTTGACGCGGATATCGAGCCCGATATTATTGATAGTTTAGTTGAGAAATCATTATTTGATAGATATATCGATGCCTACAGCTTGCACGAGGTAATAAAAATGGTAGTATACAAAACACTCTCACATCCTCAAAAGATGAGTTATCATAGAGCCGCTGGTATGTATTATAAAGAAAAGAGGGAAGACCAAGCCAAAATAGAAGCTATATTTCATTTTCTTAAAGCAAAAGATTATGAAAGCGCTTTAAACCTTGTATTTAGAGAGGCCCCAGATTTAATCTCTAAAAAATATTGGGAAGAGTGTAGAGATATTCTTAAAGAGTTTGATGAAGCATTTATTGACAAGATGGACTGGAGCAAACTTTTGTTACTTAAAGGGGACGTTTCCGCAATGCTTGAAACTTGGGAGAAAGCCCTAAGCTATTATTCCGCATCATTAGAGATTTATGAAAAACTTGGGGATAGGTTAAAAGTTGCAGAGTTGCATAAAAAGATCGCGAGTGTAGAGAAGCAGAGAGGTAAATGGTACGAGGCAATGAAGAATTATATGAAGAGTTTGCATGCATCAAACCGCGCTACCGTGCCCGAGCTCACTAAATTGCAAAAAAGTCTTCAGATTTTTTATTGGGAAAGGGACAAAGAAAAACTACCAGAATATGTTCTGGCATTGCCCAGTATAAAAAAATATAAAGATCCATGGGTATTAGCTTTTACTTTTATAGAGCTTGGCAATACTTACAGGGAGCGAGGAGAGGGTGATAAAGCGCTCGAGTATTATGAGAAAAGCTTAAAAGTGCTGGAAAAAGTCGAGAATGCGAGCGAGCTTGCAAGAGCATATAAAGGTATGGGAGACGTATATTTAAAGAAGCTAGATTTGAATAGAGCTATTGATTGTTTTGAAAAATGTAGAAGGTACGCAGAGCGAATAGGTAATAAATTCCTTACTGGTAGGTCGTTGCTTTCTTTGGGTGAGATTCACTTAAAAAAAGGCGATAGAGATAGGGCAAAGGAATATCTTGACAAATCGTTAGCGGTTTTAAAGCGAATTGATGACAAGCTTGGGATCCAAGCTGTGAATAAACTCTACCGGGAAATAGGGAATAGCGTTACTCAGGTATTACCGTAAAACCTTTTTTATCATAAACTAAAGGAGTATATACCCTTGAAATTTCTGTAGCTCTCATTTTTATTATCCCAAGCATTAGTTTAAGAGCCATTTTCTCGCGGCGGAGGTCTAGATGTATTATACCATCACATAGATATGGTTCTCCACCAAATATCTCAAAAACATTAGATCCCATGGTCATTTCCGAGATTAGAAATACAGTGGCACTGATATTTCTAAGTCTAGCAAAAAAATGGTACGTGTCATCTCTTGTAAGTGGTTCTTTTGGGAATGCTCCGAACGCATTTAAAGAATCTAAAACCACTACTTCGATTTTATCTGTGTCTTTAACCGTTTGAATATGGGTTAGCACAAGCTCTATCCATCCGGCTTTATTAACTGGTTTATTAGCTTCCTTCAGCAATTTTCGAAGTACGCCTATATCTACTACCAGTATATGTTTCTCTATCTCTTCCGCATTCATGCCTAAAGATACCATCTGTTGGAATAGCGAATTTCTCTCTTGCTCAAAAGATAGATAAAGACTTTTAATGTTTTCTTTCACGCCAAGGTTATAGAGTATATTAAAACAAAGAGAAGTTTTCATTGTACCGTGAGTGCCTGATACAAGTATTATAAAGTTTTTTGGTATACCTCCAGAGAGTTTTTCATCTAAACCTCTAATGTACGTTCTCATTCTTTCTATATTCTCAGTCATTTTTTCCCTCCCACTTTTTAAGAATGCTCAGCAGCTCGGTGCGTATTTTCTGCGCGTAATTCTCACCTACCATCTCAATACAAATTGTGTATATCTGCTCGGCAAGCTTTTGATAATCCCCAAAAGAAAGATTCCCGAGTAATCCTATTTTTTCTTTCTGGAGCTTTAATATTGTCGGAGCAAGCGCTCCGAAAGCTCTTTTGAGATAC
Source organism: Candidatus Thermoplasmatota archaeon (assembly GCA_030018475.1). Classification (NCBI taxonomy): domain Archaea; kingdom Methanobacteriati; phylum Thermoplasmatota; species Thermoplasmatota archaeon. Next base: position 17,306 of record JASEFT010000005.1, on the reverse strand, counting down.
TCACACCACTCTTTCTCTAGGTTCGTAAGCTCACTGGTTTGTTCCTCGTCCATTTTTATCTCTGTAGACATAACTGTTATTTTCTGTATTAAACCTTACTATCTTTTAAGGCGGGGAGAGATAAGGTCTCCACAAGAAAAGTGATACTTTTTAAATACAGGCTTTTGAACAGCAGCTTCTGCTTTTTTAGACCCTAGACATCAAGTCTCGATTTTCTCTAAATTCTTTGAAAGCAGCGCAAACTGCTTAGCAGAGAATTCAGCTGGATTGATTGATAAGATTAATCTACTCTTACTTCTCATAATCGAATCGTTTATGCTGTTAAGAGTTTTAACTACGCTCTCAAAACTGTTATTTAACAAAAGATAGTCAATTCCATCCAGAAGGACCACGCCATTTTCAGTTTTATCTATAAAATCTCTTATTGTTAGTGTTAGTAGAGCTAGGTCTGTTGGTTTGAGGCTATCGTCAGCAATTTCTGCTGTGAGCCATATTTTTGGTACCTTATCAAGACCGTACCTCTCTTTGATAAGCTCTGGATGTTTCCTTGATATGCAGAGACCTTCTATTCCATGGGTAACTTGATCTGCAAATATTTCAAAACTTTTGGTTGCTTTTTCTTCTTCTACGAGATAACTATATCTAGGCCTTAATTCGTACTTGGGTATTTCTATATAATTCTCGGCGGTAGGTGTGATAACAAATAATTTGTATTTTACGATAGCGTATGCGACGAACCCTGCAGTCACTACACCGGCACTGCTACTTAACGGATATATCTCAATCTCCCTAGCCAAAAGGATACTTAGGATGGATGGCATAACTGATGTTGATAGGGTTGCGACACCAACGATAGCTATCCCTATAGTCACAAACTTAATCTGTACTCGCTCGATTTGTGAATCAGAGTAAATATAGCTCTTTCCTAAATTGCCAAATCCATAACAACATAAAAGTATTAGATAGGCAGAGAGAAAAGGGAGCAGCGGTCCCCAAGCTATCCCGTATCCAGCATAGTATATATGAGTGCCTTTAACCAGTAGATCTGTAGTTAATAGCGGCAAAAGAATGAGAATAGGCAGGTAAACAACAAAAAGAAAGCGTTCTTTTTTAATTCTTGTTTTAGGAAAAACGTAAGTGAAATGAAGAAAGGCAGGGGGTATTAGTATGCATCCAAAAATTTCAACTTTGCCCCAAAATAATGCCAGTTCATCACTCGTAGAAATTCTTTTCATGAATTCACCGAAAATCGCAATCACACCGGCCAAAACACCAAGAGAAAACACCCTATTTATCTTATTTTTGGGATTTTTGTATAAAACATATATCCCTATACCTACTAGAATGCTAAATCCGATAAGCGACGGTATCGCATAGGGGTTCATTTTTTTCCTCGTGAGCTCCTTTTTAAATATGTATTTCTTAAACTAAAAACTTGCTATCAGATTTTGAAACCTACTGTTCAATTTTCCTGTGATTAGACACCTTTTCGTTACTGGGTTGTAAATATTAAATTAAAAGGATCGGGTCTTTTTCAGTTAGATTTTTATCATTTTAGAATATCATCTCCACATTTAACTTCAGCTTTGGAGTTCCTAAATATTCTAGCCAGTCTTTTCCTTCTCGTTTTAATCCAGCAAGTTCTACCGGCGAGTATCCTGCCCTTTTACCAAACGAGAATTTCCTAAAATTCTGATAGAATCTATATATCTTCCAAAAAATTATTTCCAGTAGATTCTTTACCGAAATGTACTATTCTATTGATCCTGTCTCTTTGAAATGTCTCCATTCTTTCTAGATTATTCGTTGTATTATATTTTTCGCCAAATCTCCTTTGTGAAAAAAATATTCTGCAATTTTTTATTATTTTCTTCAGTAATCGCTCTCTTTTCTTTTTAGATTTTGTTCTCTTTAACTTTTGTGAATCTTTGAATATATTTCTCATAAGATGAAATTCACAAAGGGGGTGCTTTGCACCAAAATATTTCCAGATTGAATGATAGATCTTGCTATCATCTGTGATTCCTATCTCTGGATTGATACCCAAATCTAGAAGGTGTTTAAAAACTTCTTCTGCCTTTTCTGTGTTTACTCCCATGCACAAAGAGCTATGGAAATTTAGCAAGGTTTCTGAATCTATTGCATTAAGTATTCCTCCTGTGCCTCCAGAAGTATTAACATAAAACTCATCAAACTCCATTACTCTAGGACGATTTAAATTTGGAACAATTTCATTAGCGAAAACTTGTTTAGCTTTCATCCCAAGCTCTTGTACCCAGTACCAAGGGGTTGCTCTTGCAATTTTAACACCCCAATTTTGCTTAAGTTTGTTTACAAGTTGGGCATAAGCACACCATACCTACTACACTAAAAGAATTGGCCAAACTCTTTAATCCGTATTTGTTCTGCCTTTTGCCTCCCCCCACACTAAAGCTAAAGCTTAAAGAGCTGCCGCTCTTATTTATGTGGGTATGCATCTTCCATCCCAGATTGTAAATAATCTTCAACTTAAAAAATTAACTCAAATCACAGGCTTTTGAACACTACGCAAAAAGCCAACACAACAATCTAGTAGTGAGAAACTAGCTAATCACAGCAAATTGAACACCAGGAAAATTTTAGTGCACTTGGGCTACCATGGAGATTGGCTATTGGTACAGGTACTTTAGGGTATTTTCTCACGAAAAAAAAAACCGCTTTTCGATCTAGTACTTGCTCTATGGTGTGAGAAATTTCCAAAGACAGTAAGAGAGTATTTAATAATGCAAACGAGGGTAATGAGCGGTGTAGCAGAGTTTATTCTTGAAAAATACAAGCAGAAATTATTATAGTTTTAAATGTATTGTAGTTTTTAAGAGCGATGGATATAAGCGTTGTGGTTATAACTAGGAATGCAGAAAAATACATAGCGAGCTTGCTTGATGGACTATTAGCGCAGTCAAAAATGCCTTGCGAAATAATAATAGTAGACGCAGAAAGCAAAGATAGAACTTCAGAGCTTGTAAAAAGCTATGCTGAGAAGTACGATTTTATTAAATTCTACATAAAGTCTGGTAGTAGAGCTGGGGGCAGGAATTTTGGCGCTAGTATTGCTAAAGGAGATGCAATTGCATTTATAGATGCAGATTGCTCTCCAGACAGCGCTTGGCTACTTGAATTAGACAAATCTTTTGCTCAAAGCACTGATGCAGTTGCAGGTAAAACTATCAAGATCGGTACCAGAAGCTTTACAGATTTGCCGAGAGTTAAAATTTATCATAGCGGTGTAGATATAACCTATCCTGCTTGCAATTTAGCTTACAGAAAAGAAGTATTTGACGAAGTTAACGGCTTTGACGAGTGGTTTAAGGAAGCTGAGGAATTAGATTTGAACTATAGAATAATAGATGCAGGCTTCAAATTCACTTATAACGAAAACGCAATTGTGCATCATCATGGAAGAGAGACACTAACAGGCTTTCTAAAGCAGTCTTTTTGGTATGGCTTTGGTAGAAAAGAGCTAACTCTCAAGCACGGCAGTTTGTGGAAAAAATATAATTTAATAGATGCTGTAAAAATCAAGCGAAGCGAAGGCGAAAATATCTGGAAGCTTATAAGACTAGGAATTGGTTTCTTAGGCTATCTTTATTGTAAAATTGTTGGTAAAAGACCAGAGGTTAAAGAGAAGCTAAGGAGAGCTAAAATAAGTGAAAGGGAATGAGTAGAGCTTTAGTCACAGGAATTAACAGCTTTATTGGCTCTTGGCTTGCAGAAAAATTACTTGAGAGTAAGTTTGGAGTAAAATTTGGAAAAAAGGACTATAGAGTTTTTGGCAGTAGTCCTAGTGAGTAGCTTAGTAATCGGAGCGATATCAACGATACTGACGAACAATAAAGTAGTGAAAATAGTCAGTCTTTTATTTTAAATCCCGACTCTTTAATGCACTTTTCCAGACACTCAAAAACCTCTTCAATACTTTTATTCCCATCTACAACTTTCAGTGTTTCCTTGCTACGGTAGTATTCTATTAACGGCGAGGTCTCTTTCTCATATACTTTTAACCTTTCTTTTATAACTTCTTCTTTATCATCAATTCTTTGCACTAATTTAGAGCTACAAAAATCGCATACGTTATTGCGCTTGGGAGGATTTAGTTCCAAATGAAAGACAGCATTACACTGTGCACATATTCTCCTATTCGACAGCCTTCTGACTGCAGTAGTGTCATCAACCTCAATATTTATTGCCAAGTCTATATCACATATTTTTTCGAGCGCTTTAGCTTGAGCTAAATTTCTAGGGAAGCCGTCAAGTACGAAATTGCTATGCTTTTCAATTGCGCTCTTCATGATTTTAATTACAATTTTATCAGGTGCTAATTTGCCTTTATTTACATAATTTTCTATTTTCATACCAAGTGCAGTTTTATTAGCAATCTCAGCTCTTAGCAAATCGCCAGCCGGTAAATGAGTTAGTTTGTAATTCCTCTCTAAAAGTTTAGCTTGAGTGCCTTTGCCAGAGCCTGGCGCGCCTAAAATAATAACTCTCATGCTAACGACCTAGCTCTTTCTAAATATCTATAAACGGTGGAATGCTCGCAGCCAGATAAAAGCATATCTATAGCTTTTTTAGCAGTATTCAAAGTTTCAAGTTCTGCTATAACACTTACTGCAGAGCCGTAGACAGAGATATAAGCGCCGGTAAGCTCTTCAATTAGTTTTCTGGTCTTTCCTTCACTACCAATTACTCTCGACTTCAATCTTGCAATATGTTTCTGCGATTTCCCTGCGTACTCTTTTATATCAATAACTTCAAAATAAAAATTTTCGTTTAATAAATTAAGAGCCTTTTCAGGTGAAAAACCTCTTCCTATGGCTCTTATTATATCTACAGCTCTAAGCTCTTGAAGCGCTTCATAAGGCTCATTCATAATTATTTCAACTTCGCCAGTTTCAGAATCTATATTGAGTTTAGCATTCATTTTTAACTCTAACTCTTTCTTAGTACCGCCTTCCTTGCCTATCACCACAGCAATTCTATCTTTAGGTATTTTTAAGGCCTGCATTTTTTATAGCCTTTACTATATCATTTACCTCTGCATTAACTCCTAACTTCCTAAAATAACTCACAATATTAGCAACATCTCTTACTAGTAGCTCCTCCGCTAAAGGATGCTCCCTAACCACAGCTTGACCTACATCTATTATCACAGGTCTTTCGTTACCTTCAATTAAAACGTTGTATTCGCTAAAATCGCCATGCACTAGATTCGCATCGTTATAGGCTTTCTTTAAATATCCAACTAACGCGTTGAATAACTTCATTGGTCTTTTTAACTTTACATCTTTCAGCATTGGTGCAGGTCTTCGCTCAGTGCCTATATATTCCATAACCAGCACATTGCCTCTGCATGTAATTGGTGCAGGCACACGAACGTAAATTTCGCTGAGCGCTTGTAAGTTTTTATACTCTTTTCTAGCCCATACAAATACGAGGTTCTTTTTTTTAATACCTGCAAATCTAGGGTCGCCTATAACGTACTTACTCAAATCTTTAAATATACTTGTAGTAGTACAGTAAATTTTAAGGGCAAGAAAATTTTTTGCTTGCCTAGCCCTGAAAACGTTTGACTCCTTGCCTGTAGCTATAGGAAATTCCACTTCGTCAACTATCCTATCTGAAATTAATTTCGTCAAAGCAAACAAAGTTTGCTTATCGAAAACTTCAGCTTCTACTTTTCTATCCTCTCCAGTCTTTATTCTGCGCTTGACTTTTACAAGCTCATCTACTGCCATGTTAGTAACTGAATATATCTAAATCTTTAGGCAGCATTCCTTTCTTGCTTAAATGGACTGCTTGAGTTCTAGTATAGCGCCATACAATATCAGCCTTCTCGTTTTGAAATTCCCAAGGCTTTATTATTACCAAATCGCCAGCCCTTACCCAAAGCTTCTTTTTAAGCTTGCCAGGTATCCTAGCAAGTCTTGACTTACCGTCAGAGCATATAACTTTGATTCTGCTACCTCCAAACAGTCGGTCCGCTATTGCAAAAAGCTCCCCTTTTTTAGGCAGTTGTAGTTTTCCCAGCTCTTCAGCTTCTTCAACCTCAGCCATTCTCCTTTTCATTATAATTTACAGGCTAATAAAAGTTCTCTTCATGAGCTGGGATAAATATTTATCTCTGGATAGTAATTATTGATATTATGACCGTCAGAAAATTCCAAACTTACTGTCCTAATATATGCAAAGAGGTAACAAGTAAAGAATGCAGTAAATGCGAATATCGCGTTTCTTTTGGCGAGCTTTACAGTGAAGTTAATTGCAGACTAGGCAGAGATCCTAGGGAAATAGATGCTATGGAAATGCTTCGCAGGCTTAAAGTTAAGAGCAGATGGGAATAAAAGGTGGCATGGCTAGAATAAAATTTATAATTGAAGACAAGGAAATAGTGGCAGAGCTTATTGATAGAAACCCTAAAACAGCTAAGCTGATTTGCGAAAAGCTCCCTCTCGAAAGTAATGTGAATACATGGGGTGATGAAATTTATTTTGGAGCGCCTTTGAAAATAGCAGAAGAGAAAGCTCAAGAAGAAGTTGAGGTTGGCGACGTTGCCTACTGGGTAGAGGGTCGTTGTATATGCATATTTTTCGGCGCCACACCTATCTCTAAGAGCGGCAAGCCTTTAGCTTATTCGCCAGTAAATGTATTTGCAAAAGTAGTAAGCGGTCTAGAATTATTAAAGACCGTTGTTCCAGGCAGTGTGATAAAAGTTGAAAAATGCTAGCATTCATCTTTTTCTGATCTATCTACAATTATGAAAGCTCTTATAGTTTATCATTCAAGAACCGGCAACACAAAGAAGGTAGCTGATGCAGTTGCAGAAGGTTTGCGAAATAAAAATTTAGATGTAATTTTAAAATCTGTAAATGAGGTAAGGAACCAAGATTTTGTCGATGCTAAAATTATTGGGTTAGGCTCGCCAACTTATTTCAGAACTGTTAGTGCAGAACTGAAGAAAGTAATTGATGACAGTATTGAGGTCTACGGTAAACTAAAGGGCAAAAAAGGTTTTGCACTTGCTACTTCTGGCACAAAACAGGACGGCGAAAAATGTCTTAATACACTTTTTGAAGTTTTAGATTGCCATGGTATAAAGGTAATCGATAAAATATTAGTTATAGGTAAGCCGAGCAAAAAAGATTTAGAAAGATGCATTGAGTTTGGTAAGGCATTAGTTTCTAAACTATGATACTTACAGATAGAGAAATAGTAGAAGCTTTAGTTAGAAAAGAGCTATCAATAGAGCCTTTTAACCGCAATAATCTAACTCCAAACGGCTACGATCTAACGATTGCAGAAATATTAGTTCTTGATAAAAATTTAAGTATTAAAGAAGGCTCAATAAAAATTTCGGCAAAGACTTGGTTCGTTCTTAGCACAAAAGAATATCTTAAGCTCCGAAGCTTGTGCGCTCAGCTATGGCTTAGAACTACATTTGCAAGGAAAGGTATTATAGGCTCTTTCGGTAAAGTAGATGCTGGGTTTGAAGGTAATTTAACGCTTTCTGCATTTAACGCAAGTGATAAAGAGGTTGAAATAAATATTGGTGATAGGTTTGCGCAGATAGTATTTGAAAGACTAAAAGCTCCTGAACTTTTATATCCTTTACGCTCAGGAAACTATTTCAAGCAGCGCGGAATAAAGCTGGCGCCTTGAATTGTGCGCCGCTGTAGCTCAGTGGTAGAGCAGCTGATTCGTAATCAGCAGGTCGAGGGTTCGAAACCCTCCAGCGGCTTTTTTAAAACCCAAAAAATATTTTTAGCCATATCTTCATACTATTTTCTCATGGAGTTTATTTCTGCAGGCGAACTTGAAAAATATGCCTATTGCCCTCTAAGCTGGTGGCTGGCAAGAAAGGGCATTGCTGGCAAAGGTAAAGAGCTTAAAGAAGGTATTGACGAACATAAAGAACTGGAGAGAGGTCTCTCAGTTATTAAAGAGGAAGAGGAAAAGCTCTTCACAAGCGAATTTATGATTGCCATTCTTGCAACGAGCGCATCTATTTTGAGCATTGTTGGGGTAGGTATTTACATCTCGCAGATGGTAGTAGCGAGTATTATTGCAATGGTAATTGCCGCAATCTGGCTTGTAGCTAGTGCTTTCTTCCTTTTTGTAGCTTTAAAATCGGCTAAACTTTTAATGAGCAGCAGAGAGGTTGCAGCTATACCCTCAGGTACAATTGAATATATAGCTGATGAGTATTCTCCTAATTTAGTAAGTAATAAGCACAAACTCATAGGCAAGCCAGACTATGTGATTAGAATTAACGACGGTTACGTCCCTGTAGAGTTCAAGGCAGGTAGAGTACCAAGAGGCCCTTTATTCTCGCATATAATTCAACTAGTTGCTTATTCATTAATTACAGAAGAAAGATACGGTAAAGTAGCTTACGGAATGCTAGTATATGGTAAGAACCAATATAAAATCAGTATTAGTGACGAGCTCAGAGAAACTGCACTCAAAAAGGCAAACGGAATGCGCGAAGCTCTAAGGACAGGAATAGTTCATAGAGACCATAAAAAAGTTAGTAAATGCAGGAATTGCTCCAGAAGAAGTTACTGCAGCGAAAAGTTAGTCTGAATCTAAAGCTTGATTTTACCTTCGATACTATCCAATTTTCTGTTTATCTCAGCTATATCTTCTTTCATTTCCAGCATAGCTTTTTCAAAAGGTGTAAAATCCTTTGTAAGAAGTATTCTATGACTTAAATACATTCCTAAGAACACAGCGCCTATTATTGCTAATATGAGTATAGCAATCCAGCCCAAAAGGAATGTGGATAGCGCTGTGTAAAGGTAGGTTATATCTGGTAAAGAAATAACTCTAAAAGTAACTGCGAATATAAAAAATCCTAGAATCATCAGTATGACCATTGTGAGAATGTAAAGTTTAGGAATTTTCATTCTTTCACCAGCATTACTCTTATAACAGGCAACTCCATACGCTTGATTTCTTTTACTTCGCTATCCTCAATTAACTTCATTACAAGCTCATTGTCTAAAATTTCTATTAAGCAGTCGTAGTAGTAAATAGTATTGATCTTGCTATCTACAACAGTTGCATTAAGAGAAAATATCGTACTGCTTGTGTTATAGAATACCATGCAGACCTCAGTTTCATTTATAACTGTAGTTTGATTGATACACAGCTCTATTCTTGTATATCTTCTAACCTCCCCCCATGCTGCTATGTATATTTTTGTTAAGCTATCTACATAATCTATAATCAGGTGAGGTCTTGCAGTTATGCTCGTGATAGGACCTATACAGCCTGCAAGCATCAAAGAGAGCATTACAGCAGATAACACTAAGCTCCTCTTTTTCATAACTATGTTAATCTCTATAATGGTTTAAAAACCTTTTTATTCTAATTTGGGAGCTGTTAAAGAAGACAGTCTAAATCATTTTCAATCCACTTTCAAAATTTTTACATTTTAATTTGATAATTTCTAACGCTTTTTCTAAAGTCTCTTTCGCGCTAAGTGAGCCATCGGTCTCGAATTTAAATATAAATTTTCTATTGTTAGCAATCACTTTAATTGCTTCTTTCCTGCATATTTCTTCACAGCTTTTGCAGAGTGTACATTCTTCTAGATTTTCTAAAATTATCTTTTTACCTGTAATTTTAATTACACCTTTAGGACAGATTTTAGCGCAATCGTTACAATAATTGCATTTTTTGGAGCTGATTTTTATGTCAGGATAATGCTTATAGCCAGCGCTTGTTGCCACTTGCCATTTAGCATGCTCTTTCGCAGTACCTAACCTTGCAGTAGCTGTAACAAACAGTCCTTGGTCAGGGCCTAGCTTTACCACAGGAATTTTATGTTCTTTTATTTTAAAATTTTCGCCGCCGGTTGGCACAAGGTCTTCTGAATAAACCGTACACGGACCAAATTTTTTTAGAGTATATACAAGCTCACAGCTAGGGCATCCAGCTCCTTGGCATCTGCATTTATCTTTAGGTACAAATAAACTCAAGTCTGTAGGTATAGGCACCATACCAAGCCTATGAGCTATAATTTCGTCGAAAAGAGGTGCTATACTTTCATAATCCTTTCCTTTTTCATCCGTAAGTGTACCCAGATGGAATTCTACAGTATCAATTGCAAGTTTAGGAATGTCCTTGAGCAAAACTCTTCTTAAAGTATTTAAAAAGCTGACAGAAGTATCTTCCACTACAAATTTCATTGCTCTTTCTTTTAATTCTCTTAGTTCTATCTTCATATCACTCAACTCTTTTCAAGTATTTTCCAGGCACTTCGTCTGTAATATACACTGTCCTTCCGGCTCGCTTTATAATAATACCCTCCTCACAAGCTTTTTTAGCATCAACTTCTAGAATTATAGGTCTTTCTACTCTGCTTTTACCTGCCTCAAGTGCTAATTCTTTGGTTTTACTTAAATGAACTTTCTTCCTATCCACTGGCTTTATACCAGTCTCTAAAATTATTTCGCACTCTTCATCAGTTGCAGGATAGTAGAGCTTCTCGGGTATTTCATTTGTAGGTAAGTCTAGTTCTAAACTTAAGGTGTGACCATAAGTAGCTCTTAATTTATTATTCTGCAGTTGATATCTACCTTTAGGATCAGTTTCTACAATTGCTTTTATATGGTGTGGCTTTACCCATTTGAAGGCAGGGAATCTTCTGAGGGAATCTACGAAAGCATATAACTCTATCCATCCATGCTCATCCATTTTCAAATTAAATTTTTCCGGAAAATGGCGCAATACCCCTGCCATTATTCTGCCGATCATGTTGAGCTCCTTATCACTCATTATAAACTTGCCATTATTCTGGCATTGAGGACATTTATCATTTCTAAAAAACCCATGTTGAGAACACTCTTTTAGCATTTTTCTATGCACTAAATATTTTCGATATTATTTAATTTTTTGCTTCTTTTCTTTCAATCCCAGAATCTACGAGTTCTTGCATATGTTATTTCAGCTCTAAGGAGCTCTCTTAGAAAATCTTGCTCTGTAAAACAGGGCTTTCCTAGTATTCTAGCAGCTGTTTCTACGCCAACGCCTCTGGCAGCGAACGCAAGCAAAGCTCTAGCGCCGTAATAAAGTAATAGATTAGCGCTTTTTTTGAGTTTAAACAATTCTTTTTTAGAAAGTCTGCCCTTTCTGAAATTTTCTACTGTCTCATTCTCAGCCACTCCAAGAAGCACTGAGTTGCAGGATTGGCATTTAGGTAAATAATCTTTTGAAGTTAAACTTCTTGCCTTTTTACAGCTCAAACATACCACTGAAATTCTTTTACTTTCCAGCCTTCTCCTTAACAGCTCAAGAATTTCTCTCTCAGCGCGCTCAGGCAATATAAGCTCTTTTCTCCTTTCACAGCCTTCCAAGCCTATAGGCGTAAGATTAGTAATACTAACTTTAATATCTCCGGCTTGGATTTTAGTTAAAATCATTTTCGTTCTTTCAATATCCATTTTATCCCATAAAATTTTAGCAATCGCCTCTTCCCAGATAAGCGTATCCTTAACAGAGTCTAGAATTTTACGAAGACCTATCTGCCTGTCAGCGCTTTTACTTAAAGTGCCGAATTTTTTAGCTGTATGTAAAAGATACCATTTAAACAAGCTAGAATTTTTCAAACTAACTTTTACAAAGCTTTCTAAAAGCTCAGGCTTTGTAGTTCTAAAATATTCTTCAATTAGCTCGGTATTTACATTTTCGGGTAGCTCAAAAATGACTCTATAAGCGTCGGAATGTACTCCAACACTGCTACCTATCCGCGAAGCTAATAAAGTAGAAATAATTTGAGCTAGAGTTTGATTTACTTTAGTGCCAAAGCATGCGTTCAATATTATCAAACCACTGCCTTTTTCTATAGTAATAAGTTTACCGTTCGGTACAAGCTTGTTGGCTTTCCTATGAGTTTCAATGTATTCTGTGAAAAGCTTTAGCTCGTGAGCTTGAGATTTGCCTTCAGCTATAGCTTCCCTTAGATCGCCCACCTCAAGGGCAACTTCAAAAGGCACAGGGATTTCTTCGCCGAGCCAAGAAGGAATTTCGCCTATACCATGAGCTGGAGTCACAAAAATTCTGTCTTCTTCTATGCTGCTCACAGTCCAAGACTGGCCTTTCATAGTAAAACTTTTATTTTTGTCTAGGTAGCTAACCACAAAACGCTCGTCCAGCGTACCAACTCGCTCCCTCGTTGTAATATCAATGACGTGATATACCTTTTCATCAGGTATCATAGAAATATTTTCGTAAAAATATTCTCTGCCTAGTCTCAGTGCTCTAAAACTATTTCCTTCTACATGTAATAATCTCTGAGCCTTTAAAAGCTCTAATGTGCTCTTAAATTTCTCAAAACTTAAATTTCTGAAGGGATAAGCTTTTGTAATTGTTTTATAAGCATGCTCAATATTGTGCCTACCAGCTAGCGCAAAGGCTACTATTTGATTTGCAAGTACTGTGAGTGGCGAATCTCTGACCTCAATACCTTCCAGCTCACCATTTAACGCCTTTCTAGCAATTACAAAACTTTCTGCAAGCTCATCAGCACTTGTAGCAATCAGAGCACCTTTAGAAAGCTCGCCAACTCTATGACCGCTTCTCCCTACACGTTGCACTAGTCTTGAAACTTGTCTTGGCGAATTGTACTGGATAGTGAAATCGGCAGTGCCTATATCTATACCTAGTTCTAAGCTTGAAGTTGCTATAAGCGCTTTTAAGTTCTGAGCTTTAAAATCCTCCTCCATTTTCGTCCTTACTTCTTTTGAAAGCGAGCCATGATGTATCCCAATCTGCGGTTGCGCATCCCACCTTCTGAGTTGCGAAGCTAGGAACTCAGCGGCATCGCGTGTATTAACGAATAAAAGAGTTGAATTATGCTCTTTAATCAAGCTCCAAGCTTTAGATAGTAGAGCTATAAGTTTAGTCTCTACTCCTAGTTTATCAGCCAGCTCTTTAATTTTATCATTTGACTGAGGAGAGACAATACTTATTTCCAGCCTTTTAGCAATGTTAGTTTTTAAAATTTTTATTTTTCTACTGCCTGCCACGAAGCTAGCTACAATTTCTGGGCTACCCACAGTAGCGCTCAAGCCTATTCTTTGAAATTCTTTATTAACAAGTTCTTCCAAGCGCTCTAATGCAATTGCTAGTTGTGCCCCTCTTTCACTGACTGCAAGCTCATGAACCTCATCTATTATTACGCATCTAATATTTTTCAAAAGCTCTTTAAGGCGCTTGCCTATTAACAATAGTTGTAAAGTCTCGGGCGTTGTTATTAAAATATCTGGCGGATGCAGCAGCTGCCTTCTACGCTCTTGCTTCGTGGTATCGCCATGCCTTACTGCCAAGTTAATTCCTAAGTTAGAGCACCAGAATAAGAGTCTAGAGTACAAATCGCGATTGAGCGCACGAAGTGGTGTAATATAAAGAATAGAGATAGGTGATAAGCGTTCAGTTATCATTTTATGTAGTAGCGGAAGAACCACAGCTTCTGTTTTGCCTATGCCAGTGGGGGCAATCAAAAGAATATTCTCGCCTTTAATTACTTCAGGTATTGCAAGAGCCTGCGACTCTGTCGGCTCTGCCAACCCTTTTGCAGCCAGCAATTTCTGTATTTTAATATCTAGTAGCTCAAATACACTCATGTTCTCGTTAAGTTGCTAAGCTTTCCGAGCGAGGTACCGTCTAAAAGGTAAATCAAGGAATTGTTAAGAGTAATGAGCTTAGAGAGCGGTGGACGTAACTTTAATTTGCCAGTGTTAATAATGCAGCCACAGAGTTTATTGAATGCCGGCATTATTATGAAAGAGCGATTTGACGATTTGAATTTAACCCAGCAAGGCTCTGCAATTGTGCTAAAACCTGTGCTCAGTGCTACCACAGGATGAATATGAGCTGTGATAAGCTCTTTGTGATCTAATATTTCATCTGAAGGGTAGGCATGCCCATGGAATAGCCCTATCCCATCAATCGCAACTCCTTTGGGAGAGTGTATTTTTACTGCTTTAGGCAGTAATTTGTGAATAGCGCCGTCATGATTTCCAGGAATTATTTCTATACCGATGCCTTCATGGAGTAGCTTTTCAATCATTTGAGTCACTTCTTTTAGCTCTTGATAATAAATAGGGATACTATGCTTTAAGTCACCGAGAATTACCAGTTTTTTAATTTTATATTTACTGCCTAGTTTTAGAATTTTATCTAGAATCTTGTCTGTCAAGCTTGGTAAATTAATACCTTTGCTCTGGAGCTCCAGCTCTATTCCTAAATGTAGGTCTGCAACCACCAAAGTTTCTTTATTTAATAGCAGTGCAGGCTCGTTATAAATAGGCACAATTTTAGACATAACAACTGAGCTAAGCTTTGCAACTATATAAACTCTACTTTAATGAAAAACATTTATGAAGTCTCATATTCCCAGAACAAGTCTTTGAGCTAGAAATTCAGGCAAGCCCTCTTTTAGAATCTTTTTCATAACCGCTTTTGTGTCGTAGATAACTCTTTTCACATCTGCTTTTTCAGTAGCTAAATCTAAAACTGCATAGCTTGCTCTTGGATTGCAATCTCTGGGTTGCCCTACAGAGCCTGGATTTATTATTAGACCGTTGCTAAACCTTTTAATGCATGGTACATGAGTATGTCCGTAAATTAGAACTTCAGCTTTAACTTCTGTTAGAAAATCAGGCGTTAATTCGTACTCGTAAACGTATTCGTCATCGTTCCAAGGCGAGCCGTGAATTATGCTAATTTGTTTGCCCAAATTCAATTTCTCGCGAGCTTTTAAAGTTCTCAGATACTCGTAACTCTCGCTAGTTAATTTATCTATAGTCCAAAGAACTGCTTGAGCAGCGTAAGGATTAAGTCCCAGAGTATCTTGAGCTAATACAGCTCTATCATGATTGCCAAGTATAGAAATGACTTTACGCTCTTTTAAAATTTCTATAACTTCGTTAGGATAAGGATTGTAGCCTACAATATCGCCCCCATGTATTATTTTATCAATTTTTTCTAGCTCTAGTGCATGGAGCACACTTTCCAGTGCAGGTAAGTTCGAATGCACATCTGCAATAATACCGAGTAGCATTACAAGAACTCCTTCAGCACCATTGGTATTTTTTCAATTATATCGGTAGCGAGTAAAGAATAAGATTTTTCTTTAAATACCAAATCACCTGCATAGCCGTTAATAAAAGCGCCCATACATGCGGCCCTAAAAGGCTCTACTTTTTTAGCAAGCAGTGCTGCAACAATACCTGCAAGCACGTCGCCCGTGCCACCAACAGTCATTGCCTCATTACCTGTGTAGCTGAGCTTTGTCTTGCTACCGTTTGAGATAATGTCTATTGGTGCTTTGAGCAATATTACCATTTTCACTTGCTTCGCAAATTTTTCAACACTCGAAATTCTTTTGTCGAGCTCTTTAGGGAACGCTTGCCCAGTAAGCTTTTTAAACTCTTTTGAATGAGGTGTGACAACACCAGTCTTGTTTTTTATATTGTGTAACTTAATCGCATCAAATGCATTTGCATCTATAACTAAAGGAAGCGTTATTTCCGCAACAAGCTCTTTAATTGCTACCTTTGTTTCTTTTGCATTTCCTAATCCAGGCCCTATAACTACAGAATCCACTTTCTCAGCCAGTTCTAGAATTTTACCAATAGCGTTTTGAGTCAATATCTCTCTGTCTACAGAATGTACTATAAAATTTGGTGAGTAGCTTGCAATTATCTGGTATATTGCGCTAGGAACTGCTAAATGAACTAGATCAACGCCTGTACGATAAGCAGCGCTAGCTGCAAGTGCAGGAGCGCCAGTATACGGGCCGCCACCAATTACTAAAACTCTTCCGTTATCGCCCTTTTTAGAATCTTTTTCTGGCTTGGGATAATAAACAAGCTCGCCAGGGCCAGTACATTTCTCAGCCTCTTTTGGTATACCAATATCCTCTACTATAATTCTACCAGAATTTTTTCTACTCATTCCTTCCTTCAAATCGTGAAACGTAACTGTAATGTTCGGTATAACAGCAAAGGTTGTGCCAAGCCCTGTAGGTACGTCAACGGCAATTATAAATTTACTGCTTTTGTACTTGTTTATTAATTTTACTACACTTAGATAAGGCTCTTTCAATTTTCCGCTAACGCCTACGCCCAGCATAGCATCAATTATAATATCTGCTTTTTCTAGCTCTTTAGCTAAATTTACATTTTCAAAACTTTCTGCAATATCCCTAACTCTATCGTAGTTTGCCTTCGCAATTTCTGTCTTTATATCCTCAGGCTTGCCTAAAAGAATCACCTTTACATTGCAATTATTTTCTTTAAGGTATCGTGCAGCTACAAAGCCATCACCGCCATTATTGCCGAGCCCACAAATTATGATAACATTTCTGCCTTTCTCAATATGCCTCAGCGCAACTCCTGCAACCGCTCTCCCAGCATTTTCCATAAGCTCGGCTTGCGGTACAAGCCAATACTCAGAATTCCTATCCAATGCTAAAACATCTCTGTAAGTGAGCATAATTAGATATTGGCAGCATAAAATATTTACTTTTCTAAATTATATTTCTTTCATATGCGCGGATTTAGAGGGCTCAGCCCCAAGCAAATAGAAAGAGCAATGCGCCAACTAGGCATTAGCGTTGAAGAGCTTGAAAATGTAGAGGAAGTTATTATAAGGACTGCCTCAAAAGAATATCTGTTTAGGAAGCCAAGTGTTACTGTAATGCTAGTCCAAGAACAGAAAACATATCAAGTCGCTGGCGAGCCTGAAATTAAAGAGAGGGGCATGCAAGCAAGCGATATAGAGCTAGTAGCTCAGCAGGCAAACGTAACTTTAGAGCAAGCTAAAAAAGCGCTAGAGGCTACGCAGGGCGATATTGCAGAGGCAATACTAAAACTTCAGAGTAATAAATAGAAGGCGCATTTTACATCTATCTTAGTACGTCTGTGATTTTTATAGGTCTTAGCTCCTTTTTCATATCTCCTATTAAAGCTTCGTAATAATCAACTTGCTCGCTAACTTTCTCAAGCTCCTTTTTTAACCTCGTTCTCTCTTCGCCGGTAGCCTTTTCAAGCAAGTTCTTAAACTCATTCTCCCTCTTTTTCCACATTTCTAGCTCTTCAATAGCAAGTAATATTCGTTTAGATAGCATTCTTTACTTAGCAACTGCCTCACATATTATAAACGTTACTATTCGAGAGGCACTTACCTCTTTTCTAAGTAACTATTTCTTTTACCCTTCCAAGTTCTATACCACGCTTAAGTTCTAAAGCTGTCCTTCTTCC
>JASEFT010000004.1 GCA_030018475.1 Candidatus Thermoplasmatota archaeon | reverse complement strand
GGCGTGAAATTATAGAACAATGCAAAAACACTCAACAGACTACTCATTCGGTTTTAAGGCTCTAAAAATCAGAAAATTTCACCAACACGGAATGTTCCGCACACCAAATCTCTAGGCCATTTGCTTGGTTGATTTTTCTGCAGTTCTCTTGGAGTACCCTTAATATCCTACGCTCTTTCTTATCCAAAGCTATCATTTTTTCTTTTACCTGAAAGTTCTTGGATTAGCATGCATACAGCCAAGCCTGCTACTATACCAATAGCAATGCCAGTAATAAGTCTTATCAAATTAAAGCTTTGCCATAAATTAAACAATTGGCCTGTCCCATCTATACTTATTGGCAAAAGGCCTAGTACAACCCAATACCATTTGAGCTCGACGGTCAGCAATATTCCAATGCAAGAGCCTAGCAGAACGCCTAAGAATATCCCAGTACATCTTGCGCAGTACGGCAATTGATTTCCATTAATAAAGAAAGACCTGCTGGCTTTCTGATGGCATAGAGTGTCGCCACTAGAGTACATAAATTTTGCAACTGGATTAAAATTTTCATAAACTCCCTCATATTCGCGAGTTCCTACTCTACCTTCTTCGCCTAAATTTAAAGAGCCCGACTTGAGCGTTAGCGGTGCTACAATCTGGAGCAGGAGCCAAATAAGGCATATTAAATAGAAGAGCAGTTTTGGAATTGAAAGTCGATTTTCGTTGCTCATATCAACTTTTAAACTCCTCCTTTGAAAGTGCAAGCAATATTAGGGCAGCGATGCTCATGATTGTACCAACAACTACTAATAACGACAGCAATCCAACTACAGAGCCTACAACGCAAACGGCAAAATGTCTTCTTTTAATTGCTAGCACGCCTCCAACCAAAGCAAAAACAGAGAATATTAGTTCTATAGTTGCACAGCTATACAAAACTGCAAATAGTTCTAAAGTACGGTCTTCTTCTATAATCCCCTCACCAGGTATGAGTTCGAAATTCTCAGCCTCATTTCTAGGCAGAACAAATATTTTAGCAATAATTGTTTTATTATTGGGCTTATAAATTTTTATTTTGTGTAGCCCACCATGGACATTTTCCAGCTTGTAATAGCCTGTAGAGTTTGTCTTAACTACTAAATCATTAAGTTCTATAGTTACATCTTCTATACCAGTACCATTTTTATCGACTACCCTACCGTAAAGCGAAGATTGCATTTGCTCCAAATGATAATGCTCTAGCAAAGTAGGAGCTGCATATAAGGCAATTACTATAAATAATGTGGACAGAGAGACTATAATTAATAAAATTCCTGCTATAATTGGTTTTGCAGAGCTCTTTTTAGGCTCGATTCTATACTCTTTGCCTGTATCAAACTGATAGAAGCACTGAGGGCAGATAGTAAGTTTTTCTTCAGCTATAAACTCATAACCGCATTTATGGCATTTTACCATTGTAAATAAAACAAATATTGATTTTGGTTTAGCTAGTGCCTTAGTTTTAGATTTACTCCTTTACTCTTTGCGAGCTCAGTAACCTCTTCTATAAGTTTAGTAACTACACCTTCACCTAAATATTCTTCTTTTACAACTAAAGCGTTGGTTTCGTAATGCTTTCCAAACCATTTGTCTTGCTTAAGCTCGGGGGTGTATGAAACATATCCTATAATTTTGCCATTCTGCTCAGCTATCAAAGTATGCTCTATAGAAGATTTGAACTTTAACCCGTTTTCAGAAGCCAATAGCTCTAAAGCGCTTCTGTCGCTTTCTTTAGCCGCTCTTATCTCCATTTTTTACCACTTTTTTATTAATAGCAATGTTTCAACTTTAACTTTTCGTTCAGCCTAGCCAAAACAGATTGTACGCAATCTTCTTTCCTACATGTGGTATCAATTATAATGTGCAGCTCTTCCGAAAATTCCGATACCTTTTCAAAGCTAGCTTCATGCTCAGCTAGTATCTCAATCCTTCCGTTTGAAACGCCTCTTTTGCTCAGAGCTCTTTTTTCAAGCCTCTTTATCAGCTCTTCTTTACTGCATATGAACTCAACGCACAAGAATCTTGCATCAGTTTCTTTTGCAGTCTCATAAGCTTTAACGCGTTGCCATCTTTTGCTAAAAGCGCCATCTAAAATAACAGATTTGTTTCTGGTTAATTGCACTTTTGCAAGCTCCAGCATTTTTAGATAAGTTCTTTCTGAGAATTCTTTCGAGTATATGCCTTCACCAAATTTTTCATATCTATGAGCTTCAGGTGGAATACCTGCAACAATGCTCTTTCTGACATAATCTGAGGATATGACTTTCATACCTGTCCTCTTTGCAAGAGCTTTTGCAATTGTACTCTTGCCCGTACCTATTACTCCACATGTAATAATTAGATATTTCATTTAATATCCTTCTAATCAAGTTCGCATATTGTTCTATTCTTTTTCTTTTCCCCTGAAGGACTTTTCTTTTTCTTTGGAAGAAAAAGAAAAGGGCTTCTTTCATTTAATCCAAGTATGGATATTAAAATGATTAGAAAATTATCGTTTTTTATCCAGACTAAAGATAGATTCTACTAAGTCTAGAGACGCGAGAAATGAGTTTTGTAAAGAAAAGCTAAGTTAAATAAACAGTACTCCCAAGATTTTTAGTTATACCGTTTTGTGCTCTTGTCAATGATACCATTAAAAAGCTCGTCAAGAAGAACTTCGTCGCTGAGTTTACTTTATCTCTACTTTCTTACCAGGCTTCTTCTCCTTCTTCTCAGCACGCTTTATTACTATATCGAGAACTCCATTTTTATAAGTTGCAGTTGTTGTGTCAGGCAATACTCTGCAAGGTAGCTTAATATCGCGATGGTATTTTCTTTTCTCGGCAGCTACATCTATAGTTAGCACATCCTCAGTAGCAGTAAGATCAATATCTTCTTTCGCCACCCCTGGAAGCTCTACAGTGACAGTAACTACTTCTTCACCTTCAAGTACGTCAGTTAGAGGCTCACGCTCTGCAATTTCCAAGCCTTTCTTAGGAGTGCTACCAAACTGCTGAATCTGAGGCTTGCCGTCAGCACCTATTCTCATAGAAAAGCCGTATACAAAAGGTCCAAGTAGAGTTGGTTTAACTTCGGCTTTATAGAGCTCTTCCATTAGTTCATCTAAATGCTTGCGCATTCGCTCGAACTCGCGCTCAAACTCATCGCCGAAAAGCTCGTCAAACTCGTTGAAAGGCCAGCGCTGTTTTCGCTTCTTCCTTCGCCAGAAAGGCCATTCTTCATTGTTATCGTTTTCTTCTCCCTTTTTAGCCATTTTGCCTCACCTACTCTGTTCGTTTCTTTCAACTATTTTAACAGCTAATAACAGGAATACTCATTCTCAATATTAAGTTTTTTCAGATGCCGCTTCAAAGGCTCTCAGCAATCTTTCCTGCTCTTTTGTAAGTTTCGTTGGTACTGTAACTACAACTTTAACAAGCTCATCGCCTCTGTGAGAGGACGCTAACTCGCGCAAGCCCTTACCTCTGAGCCTAAACACTGTATTGCTCTGCGTGCCTGCTGGGATTTTAATCTCTGCCTTACCGTCAAGTGTAGGCACCTCCAGGTTACCACCCAAAGCAGCTAGTACGAAAGAAATTGGCATTTCGCATAAAATATTACTACCTTCGCGTTTAAAGACGGGATGCTCCTTCACCTTTAGTACCACATACAAATCGCCCGGAGTAGAGCCTTTAATAACTCCTCCTTCTTTAGGTATTCTCAGTGTACTACCGCTCTCTGCACCTGCTGGAATTTTTAACTTTAGCTTTTTTTCTTTTTTAATTAACCCTTTGCCTTTGCAATCGCTACAAAGCTCTTCAATAGTTCTACCTTCGCCATTGCATTTATGGCATGTACGGATAGTTATAAACTGTGAAAAGCCTCTTGTCTTAACATCTCTTAACTGCCCTGTGCCTTGGCAGTAACTGCATGTTGTAAAGCTCTTGCCTCCGCTACCATTACAGGCACCGCAAGGCTCCCTCTTCAAAACTGAAAAAAATTTTTCTCTGCCGAACGCAACATCTTCAAGCTCTACTTCTAAATTATAAGTTAAATCCTCGCCTCGTACAGAACCTTCACGATAGCTATAGAAAGTAGGGCTCCTTCCAAAGAACATGTCAAATATTCTGTCTACGTCGCCGAAGCCAAAGTCGCGAAATATATCGAAATCAAAATCTCTGAAGATATCATCGTAGGTATAGCGCCCTGCAATACCTTCATGACCGTACATATCGTACTGCGCTCTTTTTTCGTCATCAGAAAGGACTGCATACGCTTCTGAAATTTCTTTAAATTTTTCCTCAGCATCAGCTTCTTTACACAAATCAGGATGATATTTTTTAGCTAGCTCTCTATACTTTCTTTTAAGCTCTTCTTTGCTCGCATTTTTAGGTACGCCGAGTATATCGTAATAATCTCTTTTTGGCATATTCTCTTAATAATTATAGGTATTGTCTGGCTTAAAAAGGTTTTGTTTTTCTGTTTGTGTTTGACAATTTATTTGCACATTAATTGTTTACTTTCTTCCTTTACCTCTTCATTCTCTGCTTATAACGGGGTTTAATGATGAAAAAGAATATGACAAAAATAATATATACAGATAATTGGTAGAAAAACAAAGCTCGCTTACGCAGGTAATTCTTTGGTGGTTAGGATACCAAAAGATATAGTAAAATTTCTAAAATTAGATAAAGGCAAAGAGGTTTTTGTGACGATAGGTGGCAAGCATAAGCTCGTGGTAGAGGCTTGTTGAGAACTACTTTTCACCCTTTTTCTCCTCATCTTCCTTTACCTCTTCGTACTCTGCTTCTACTACTTTTTCTTTCTTTTCTTCTTCTTCACCTTTAGGCTTACCCTTCCAGACTTTACCTTCCTCAGGCTCTCTTGCTTTCTCTTTTACATATTTCTCAGCTGCTTCTCTGTAAATACTTGCGCCTACTTCTTGCAGAGTTTTCGATAGTGCTTCCATTTTGCGCTTAATCTCTGCAATATCTTTGCCTTCAAGCGCTTTTCTCAGCTCTTCACATTCTTTATCAATCTGGGCTTTCTGCTCTTTGGTTAGTTTCTCCTCCAAATCTTTTTTAGTTTTCTCGGCTGTATAAAGTAAAGAATCAGCGTTGTTCCTGAGTTCTGCTTCCTCCCTTCTACGCCTATCCTTCTCTGCAAATTGCTCTGCTTCTTTCATCATTTTTTCTATCTGCTCTTTGGGGAGTTTGGTTGAAGCTGTAATTGTGATTTTCTGCTCTTTGCCTGTACCCAAATCTTTTGCAGTAACGTTCAATATACCGCTTGCATCCAGGTCGAAAGTTACCTCTATTTGCGGTATACCTCTTGGTGCTGGAGGTATGCCTACCAAATTAAACATTCCCAGAGAAGTATTATCTTGTGCCATTGGTCTTTCTCCCTGTAGCACATGAATTGTAACAGCAGTCTGGAAATCGCTAGCTGTAGAAAATATTTGCGATTTCCTTGTAGGTATAGTTGTATTGCGCTCGATAAGTTTAGTGAAAATACCTCCTAAAGTTTCTACTCCAAGCGAAAGAGGCGTTACGTCAAGCAATAATAATTCTTTTACTTCACCTGCCAAAACGCCAGCTTGTATTCCAGCGCCTAGTGCTACGCATTCCATGGGATCGATACCGCGCTCTACCTTCTTACCTATAACTTCCTCTACAAATTTTTGCACGCAAGGCATTCTTGTAGGCCCGCCAACTAAAATTATTTTGTCTATATCTTTAGGCTCTATTTTAGCATCTTTTAAAGCTTGCTCCACAGGCCCACTACAGCGATTAATTGTAGGCATGACAAGCTCTTCTAGCTTCGCTCTCGTAAGCGTTGTAGTAAGATGCCTAGGCCCTGTAGCATCTGCCGTAATATAAGGTAAATTAATATCAGCAGTTAGAGTTGTAGAAAGCTCTATCTTTGCCCTTTCCGCAGCTTCGCGCAAGCGCTGCATAGCTATTTTATCCTTGCTTAAGTCAATGCCAGTATCGTTCTTAAATCGGGCTACTAGATAATCAACGATAGTATTATCCATATCTGTGCCGCCGAGCTGGGTATCGCCCGCTGTCGATTTAACTTCAAAAACGCCGCCGCCAAACTCCATTACAGTCACATCAAGGGTACCGCCACCGAAATCAAATACCAATATGCGCTGCTCTTTTTCTAGTTTATCGATACCGTAAGCTAAAGATGCTGCTGTAGGCTCGTTTATTACGCGCACGACATCTAAGCCTGCAATAATACCAGCATCTCTGGTAGCAGTGCGCTGGTTATCGTCAAAATAAGCTGGACACGTAATAACCGCTTTCTTAATTTCCTCGCCAATATAAGCTTCTGCATCTTGCTTTATCTTTTGTAATAAAAAAGCAGTAAGCTGCTGGGGAGTATATTCCTTACCGTAAATCTTGTATTTGTAATCAGTGCCCATTTTACGCTTGAACGCAGTAACTGTACCTTCAGGATTTGTGATAGCTTGTCTGCGCGCAGGCTCGCCAAGTAGCCTTTGACCATCTTTGGTGAAGGCAACGAATGATGGAAATGCTTTACCGCCGCCAACAATTGTGCCTTCAGCACTTGGTATGATTGTAGGCTTTCCTGCGATCATAACAGCTGCTGCTGAGTTGCTAGTGCCTATATCTATACCAATAATCTTCTCTCTTTTCTTAAGCTCCTCTTTTGCCATTTTTATCCCCTCTTTGAAACTTTAACTTTAGAAGCTCTTAGAACTCTTGAGTTTAACGTATACCCTTTCTGTAACTCTTCTACTACAGTGTTATCTTCCCAATTATTATCAACTACCTGCATTACAGCTTCATGCATGAAAGGGTCGAATTTCTCGCCCACTGCCTTTACAGGCGCTAAGCCTGCTTTTTCTAAAACTCCCAATAGCTCTTTATACAGCAACTCCAAACCTTCAAGAGCTTTTCGTTCTATACCTACAGGATTAGTAATTATTCTATCGAAACCGTCTAGCACAGGCAGGAGCTCTAAGATTAACTTATCAGTAGCAGTTCTCAAGTAGTTTTCTCTCTCCTTTTCGAAACACTTCCTTAGATTCTCAAGCTCTGACTGAGCCCACTGTAGCTTTTCTAAATACTCATTGCTAAGTTTTTTCTGTGCCTCCAGCCCTTTTATTGCTTCTGCAAACTTCGATTTGATACGCTGGTAGCTACTTACCTTTTTCGGTTCACTAGTTGCCATTATAAAGTAAATATGCAAAAAAATAATTTAGTATTCTTCTTCCCCGCCCAGGCCTCCTGGGCCTCCTGGAGGCGTTGGAGGACGAGCCTCCGCTTTAGGCGCTTTAGCAGCAATAATATCGTCAATTCTAAGGATCATTACCGTAGCGTCTGTAGCAGAGAGTATTGCCTGTCTGCCTACACGAATAGGCTCTATCACAATACCTTTCATATCACTGATTTTGTTTGCAAGCACGTTTACGCCTACAGTCCCTTTACCTTCCTTATGCGCTTTCCTTAGCTCTATAAGTGTATCTATAGGATCCATACCTGCATTTTCAGCAAGTGTTCTAGGCACTACTTCAATTGCATCTGCAAAACTCTCGATAGCCATTTGCTCTCTGCCACCAACAGTGGAGGCATAATCTCTAAGCGCTAATGCTATTTCTGTAGCTGCAGCTCCAGCGCCTGTTATTATTTTACCGTCTTCTAGAGCGCAGGAAACTACACTGAGTGCATCGTGTACCGAGCGCTCCATTTCGTCAACCACGTGTTCAGTACCGCCTCTCAGCAATATTGAAACTGCTTTCGCTTCCTTGCAGCCTGTAACGAAAGTAAGATTATCTTCGCCTATTTTCTTTTCATAAACTTCCTTCGCATTGCCTAAATCTTCCTTCGTTAAATCGTCAATTCTAGTAACTAACTTACCGCCAGTCGCTTTTGCAAGTTTCTTCATATCACTCTCTTTTACTCTTCTTACTGCGTAGATATTATTTTTTGCAAGATAGTGCTGAGCAAGATCATCGATTCCTTTCTGACAGAACACTACGTTTGCGCCACTGGCTTTGACTTTATCAACCATTCTCTTCAGCATATTCTCTTCTTCTGCAAGAAACGCTTGTAACTGCTTTGGATCTGTAATCTCTATTTTAGCATCTACTTCTGTCTTCTTTATTTCAAGAGCGCAATCTAGCAGTGCTATTTTCGCATTCTCTACTCTTTTAGGCATTCCTGCATGCACTACCTCTTTATCTACAATAATGCCCTCAACAAGCTCTGTATCGTCTATAGAGCCGCCATGCTTCTTCACTATCTGCACGTTATCTGTATCTGCAATTATTTTTCCGTCGCGCTCTTCAACAATGCTCGTAACCGCTTTTACTGCAATATCTGCAAGTAAGTCTTTACTTGCTGCAGCGCTCTTGCTCATAATTGCAGTAGCTGCAATTTTAGGCAGTATTTCTTTGTCTTTAATACTTACTTTCTCTGCAATTTTATCTAGTATTTCGCAAGCTTTGTTAGATGCAAGTCTATAGCCGCTAACTATTATTGTTGGATGAATGTTCTGATCAACCAAACTTTCTGCGTTTTTCAGCAATTCTCCAGCGAGTATTACAGCTGTGGTTGTACCATCACCGCATTGCTGATCCTGTGTTTTAGCAACTTCTACGAGCATTTTAGCAGCTGGGTGCTCTACATCTATTTCTTTAAGTATAGTTACTCCGTCGTTAGTTATCACAACATCGCCCATACTATCTACAAGCATTTTATCCATACCGCGAGGACCCAATGTACTTCTTACAGCGTCTGCAATTGCCTTTGCAGCTGTGATATTTGCGCTCTGCGCACTCTTGCCTTTTTCTCTAGTAGTCCCTTCTTTTAATACTAAAATAGGAGTGCCTTGACCTATCATATTTTCGTCACCCTAACTTGATATATTTGCCCTTCTATATAAAATTTTCTAGAAAAGCAAATATTGTCCCTCGCTTTCTTTTCAAATATGGAAATTCATAAATATATTAGTTCTGGCTACGATTCCAATGTTTATTTGATTTTGGATAAAGAAGCTGTCGTTATAGATACAGGCACAGGTCAAGGAGCTCATTTTAAGAAATTGGCAGGGGGCATTGAGAAAATTTGCGATCTGCAAAAAATAGCTAAAATAATTTTGACCCATTGCCATTTTGACCATTGCGGAGGTGCTGAGAAACTGCGGAATTTAACAAAAGCTGATGTTTTAATTCACGAGCTAGATTTTAATGCAATAAGAATAGGTGATAACGTTATTACAGGCGCTCGTTGGTTTGGTGGCAGTCAAGAGCCTTTGGAAGTAAAGAAGATAGGCGAAAAGATTGAAGTGGGCAATATAAAACTTAAGGTTATTCATACTCCAGGGCATACAAAAGGAAGTGTCTCTTTATACGATAATAAAAATAAATCTCTGTTTTCCGGCGATACTGTTTTTGCAGATGGTGCTACAGGTAGATGGGATCTGCCTACCGGTGGTTATGAAGCGTTATTGAGCTCAGTAAAAAAGCTCTCTTTGCTCGAAGTTGAGAATCTCTACCCTGGGCATGGTAGGTTTGTAGAAGGTAATGGTAAAGAGCATATAAAGCTTGCATTAGAGTTTTTAGAAGGATTTTAGAAAATGTTAATACTCTGAAAAATATATCCTTCAATGGTAAAAATGGCAAAACTGGAGAAAAGGGGCGATGCGTTCAGAATAGAGAAGTTAGAAGCGTCCGTGATAAAGGCTAGCTCAACTTCCTTATTTTTTTCTGCTTTATGACTGCAAAAGAGATACTAAATAAACTCAAATGGACTAAGGATATAAAGAAAGCAGAAATTTGGTATTTGCATAGGGGTGCGAAAAACGATACTAAAATAATTTCTGGCAGTGAAATTTTAGCGCTTGGTAAATCATTTTTCGAGACCGGTGAAGCTAGTATACCATATCACAGAATTAGAAAAATATTTTATGATAATGAGTTAGTTTGGGAGCGGAAAAGTTTATAGCCCAAGCTCTTTCTCTACCTCTCTGGCTTTTAATTCATTACCTAACTTTCTGTATAATTCCGTAAGCGCGATAGATAGTAGCTATCATTCTTCTTTCATTAAAGAAAAGAAAACCTTAATTACGCCAATTTCATTTTAAGAATGGAATGCCTGTAATAAAAACAGAAAATATCAGCAAGAAGTACGGTGAAATTACTGCCCTACAAAACATAAATCTAGAAATAGAAGCTGGCGATTTTTTCGGGCTATTTGGTCCTAACGGCGCAGGTAAAACTACACTTTTAAAAATTTTATCAGGAAGTTTAGCTCAAACGAGCGGCGAGGCTTATGTTCTAGGTATAAATGTAAATGATAAACTAGAGCTAAAGCGCAGAATAGGAGTAGTGCCTGAGATAGAGGCTCTACCTAGCTTTTTAACCTCAGAAGAATTCCTTATGTTCGTATGTAGAGCTAGGAATTTGAGGTTTGATAAAATAGAGTACTGGCTAGAATTCTTTGAGTTGGAAGGCGAGGAAAACAAGTTGATTAAAGATTTATCAAGAGGTGCAAGACAGAAACTGCAAATTGCAAACGCTTTGATTCACGAGCCTGAAATTTTATTTCTAGATGAGCCCTTATCCAATCTTGACCCTTTGCATCAAGCTAAACTAAAAAACTATTTTAAAGAATTTGTAAATAGTGGGAAGACTATTTTTCTATGCACTCATGTGCTTGAGGTTGCAGAGAAGCTATGCTCTAAAATAGGCATTATCAATAATGGCATAATTGTAGCAATAGGTAGAGTGGAAGATTTGAGAACTCATGAGCATGAGAACTTAGAGCAGATATTTCAAAGAGTTATCTTAGGCGAGCGATGAAATTTCAGGATTTAATCAAATTAATGCTAAAAGAAGAATACAGATTCCATACAAGCTATACTAGTAAATTGGCATTCTTGTTCTTCCCATTTATCATAATGCTCATCGGCTTTTTTGCAGGAGCAAGCGTTAGTGACTTAGCCAAACATGTAGCAATTCCTCAACTACAACTTTCAGTTAGCATCTCAATTTTCTTTTATGGGCTAGTTGCAGGCTATTTCGGATTTTTGGGTAAGGAATCCATGAAGAGATTTTCTGGCGTAAAATTTTTAGTTCATACCCATGAGCATTTGCCACTAAACCTCAGAACAATTTTTCTATCGTTGTACATAAGAGAGATTCTATTTTACCTATCTTTAACTGTAGTTCCATTGACTCTTGGGCTAACGCTCTCCTTACCGCTATCTAAACTCTCCTTGATTTTTGTGCTAGTATTTTTTGCTATGCTAAGCATTTCTTTCATTGCTGGAATGTCATTTTCTTATTTTATCGCTAACCTCTACAGAAGGCACTCAAAATTTTATCTGCTGTTAACTGGTGCTTACACACTTTCAATTATACTTTCAACTCTTATCTTCAAGCTCTATAATACTTTACTTCTGAGGGAAATTGGAGACTTCATTTACGCTCTGGCTTTTATTTTATTTAATTCCTTAATAGGGACAATTGCAATTAGTGAAGAAGAAATTGAGAAGTTTAAGCCTACGCAGGTAGTAGCTCCAAAATATCTCAAACTAAAAATTTCTCCTTTTCTAATAAAAGAATTTCTAGATTTGAAAAGAAGCAATACTTTACCCAAGATTTTATTTTCTTTTTTATTTCCTTTAATATTTTTGAGCTTGCTGTTCTGGTTTATAGAAAGGAATATTAAAATTGGCTTTAGCTCAGTATCTTACGCTATTTTCACAGGCTTTTTCTGCCTTGTGATTTATTCATGGTTGAACAATATTGAAGCGCTCGAGTTTTACAATTTACTGCCTATATCTGTGCCTGAAATTATAAAAACTAAAGTGAAAGCCCATTTTTACATTGCTCTGCTGTTCATACCAGTATTTATTTTGGGAGTTAGCGCTGTTGCTAATGAGCTTTTTTTATTACCTATAGCGCTATTCGTTGGCTTCTCTAACCTTGTTTATATTTCGCTTGCGGTTGCATGGCTTACTGGATTGAGAGTAAATGTTTATCTTTTCAACCCTAAAATTTTAGTAAAATTCTGTGTTTTCGCGCTATTACCGCAAGTGCCCTTGGCTATACTTTCTTTCGCACCAAGCTTTATTGCAATAATTTTTATTGTTTTTGGCTGTGGACTATTGTTGATAGCAAGCTTACTACTCTGGGAGGGGATAGATGAGAAGTGGAGTAAGGAGAATTTTGGATTTTAGTGCGCCAAACCACGATCTTTATATCATCACAAATGATTATATTGTAATGAGGGATTAAAATGGAGAATTTACAGATACGATTGCCGGAAGAGGAAGTTGAGGACGTAGAAGAGCTTACAAAAGTTCTGCATATGTCAAAATCGGAAGTGGCTCGCAATGCGCTTCATGAGGGTATAAAAGCTTTGAAACTTGAAATTGCAATGAAAAAATATCTGAGTAACGAATTTACTCTTTGTAAAGCTGCAGAGTTTGCAGATGTAAGTATTCAGGAGATGTGTGATTACCTAGCGAGAAGGGAAATACCGTTTTTTAGATATTCTGCAACTGAATTAGCGCGCGATATCGAAAAATCTAAAAAGTGGCTTAAGCGGTGATTATGCGTACTTTTGTAGATTCCTCCACTCTAATTGCATTAGCTAAAATTGGAGAGCTCGAGTTTTTAAAAGAGTTGTTTGGTAAGGTGTATATAACGAAAACGATTGAGAAAGGGCTTTTGCGCTACGATTTTCCGGAAAACGAGCGTATCAAGAGTGCGATTGGTGATTGGATAATATCAGTAATAACTAGTGTCAATGTAACTAAATTTACGAAATACGGTCTTGATAAAGGTGAAGCTACACTGTTTCTTACTCCTAAAGGCAATAGACTAATTATTGATGAATTAAGTGCAAGGCGGATAGCAGATATTGAAAAGAGAGAGTACACGGAGCTGTTAGGTTTGATAGTTGGCGCTGTTGAGAGTAAGAAAGTTAAAAAGAAGAAAGCATTAGATATAATTCACAAATTAGTTGAAAGTGATTTTAGAATAAACGCACTGCTTTACAGAGATGTCCTGAGGAGAATTAGTGAGATTTAGTAGAATAAAATCGGAGACGAAAAAGATAATTTTTGAGTGTTAAATCGCAAATTTTTCTATACCTTAACCTAGTGTTCAAACTTCTAAACGCCGATTCGCCGGACGCTTGAAAAAATACACTGACGTTTGAAAGCTTTTTACCCACCAATTCAAGGCAGACCTGCGTCATTAGCTGCATTGCAAGCAGCTTCGAATCACACCTTTCTATAACGTAGGAGGTGATCCATCCGCAGGTTCCCCTACGGATACCTTGTTACGACTTAGCCCTCCTCGCTGAACCCAAGTTTGAGCGAAGCAATAACTTCACCCTCACTTAGACACAACTCGGATGGCTTGACGGGCGGTGTGTGCAAGGAGCAGGGGCATATTCACCGCGCATTTTTGATACGCGATTACTACGGATCTGCTGTTTGCGGAGCAAACTGCTGAGAGAAGGAGTTTACTCCTGCGAATTCCAGCTTCATGAGGATGAGTTGCAATCCTCAATCCGAACTATGACTGGGTTTAGGGATTGACTTTGCCTTTCGGCATCGTAGCCCATTGTCCCAGCCTTTGTAGCGCGCGTGTAGCCCGGGGGATTAGGGGCATACTGACCTACCGTAGCCCCCTCCTTCCTCTGACTTAGCGCCAGCAGTCCCTTTAGTGTCGCACCAGAGCCGGAGCTCCGGTTTGCAACTAAAAGCAGGGGTCTTGTTCGTTATCTGACTTAACAGAATGCCTTACGGTACGAACTGACGACGGCCATGCACCACCTCTCGGATAATCTGGTAAAGTCGTTAGCTTGACCTTCATATATCCGTCGCCCCCGGTAAGCTTCTCGGCGTTGAATCCAATTAAACCGCACGCTCCACCCGTTGCGGTGCTCCCCCGCCAATTCCTTTAAGTTTCAGTCTTGCGACCGTACTCCCCAGGTAGCAGACTTAACAACTTCTCTCCGGCACAGGGCAAGCTCGTAGCTTCCCCTGCACCAAGTCTGCAGCGTTTACACCCTGGACTACCGGGGTATCTAGGAAGTCCTTCAGGGGAAAAGAAAAAAGAAATTTTCTTTTCTCTTTCCCTGAAGAGTTTCTTTCTCTTTTCCGAAAAGAGAAAGAAAGGCTTCTATCTAATCCCGTTTGCGCCCCAGGGCTTCGTCCCTCACTGTCAGAGCAGCTTTAGTCAGACGCCTTCGCCACTGGTAGTCCTCCTAGGATTACAGGATTTCACCCCTACCCCAGGAGTACTTCTGACCCCACTCTGTCTCAAGTCCAGCAGTCTTCTCGGAATTCGAAATGTTAAGCATTTCGATTTACCCAAAAATTTACTGAACCAGCTACGGACGTTTTAGACCAAATAAAAGTGATCGCCACTTGGGCTGCGGGTATTACCGCGGCGGCTGGCACCCGTCTTACCCAGCCCTTACTCCCCTTGTTTTTTGGACAAGGGAACAGCCTATACATTAAGTATAGGCACTTGGGATTCCCCCATCGTGCTTGCGCACATTGTGGAGTTTTCGCGCCTGCTGCGCCCCGTAGGGCCTGGACTCATGTCTCAGAGTCCATCTCCGGGCAACGCCTCTCAGCGCCCGTACCCATCGTAGGCTAGCAAGTAAGTTACACTTGCTACAACCTAATAGGCCACAGACTTATCCTTAGGCGCCGAAGCTTTGAGCTTAGAAGCATTCCAGCATTCTAAGCCTATGGGGTATTATCCTCAGTTTCCCGAAGTTATTCCCCACCTAAGGGTAAATTATCCACGTGTTACTGAGCAGTACGCCAAGGAACTTGCGTTCCTTAGACTCGCATGGCTTAAGCGTATCCCAATAGCGGCGACCTCTGGCAGGATCAACCAGAGTTCAATACGATCACTACACTTAGATTTGGTGGGGTTTTACACAGAGCTTCCAAACGTCAGATTCAAGAGGTACCAAGCCCTAAACTAAGAAGACTTGCTTTCTCGAATCCCCATCTCACTTTTATCGCAACCTGGATTTTGAATACTCATCGATAGCTTTTTCAGGCCTACTCTCAATATTTTACACAGCTGGTTGCGATTTTTTAGCTGTCTTATATTATGTAATAACTTATATTTATAATCTTCGCTCTGCTTTCAGGAAATTTAAATATACTGTAGCTCAATATTGGCTATTGTGACTACTCTCATACTATGCATAGATCGAGACGATGATTTCGGTACAAAAGCAGGTATAAAATCGCCGATCGTTGGTAGGGAGGCTAATCTTAACGCCGCTATTGCGCTCGGACTCGCTGATCCAGAAGAGCCTGATGCAAACACAGCTCTCAGCGCAATAAAAATTTACGATGAGCTTGTAAAAAGTGGCAGAGAGGTTGAGATTGCTACTATTTGTGGCGCTCCCCAAGTAGGGCTTGTCTCAGATCAAACGATAGCGAGGCAACTTGAGGAGGTACTGACTAAGCTAATGCCTGAAGAGGCTTTTTTTGTATCGGACGGCGCCGATGACGAGCATGTACTTCCAATAATAACTTCAAGAGTGAAAGTTGCTTCTGTAAAAAGAGTAGTAATGAGACAGGCACAAAATATTGAGTCTTCTTATTACTTTTTGGCAAAAGCTTTGAAAGATGAAAGGGTACAGAGAAAATTTATCGTACCATTAGGACTGTTTTTACTTATTATTTCTATAAGCGCTATTTTAGGATATCCTGTAATAGGCTTAGCTACTGTATGCTTCGTAATTGGTATATATCTGCTAGTGAGTGCCTTCAATTTAGAGCCCGCTCTAGCAAGGGCTGCTAAAGATTTTAAAGAAGGTCTTGTTGCAGGAAGACTCTCTTTGTTTACTTGGGTGCTTGCAGGATTTATGATTTTAGTGGGATTTGCTTTCGCCTATACAGAAAACGTTAATAGCCCTTTGTCATTTCAAATGGTCTTCTCAGCGTTTACTACAATTATTTTGTGGACTGTTGGCGCACTAATAGTGGGAATTTCCGGCAGAATATTTGATAAATACATAGTGGAAGGCGAGATTTTGTGGTCTTACTGGATCGTACCTTTCTCACTTGTTACTTTCGGATTGGTTGTTCTTGCGGTCAAGGACGTGGTAGATAATATAAGTGGAGGTATAGGCGCTTTAATTAAACCTCCTCTGTTCTGGTATTTGGTTGGAAAATTTTCTTTGGCAATAGTTATAGGCTCTGTAGGAGTCATAACATATAAGTACATGAGGAGGCATATGACCAAAGAAGAAAGAGATATTGCGTGGCGTTATTAATGAACTACTCTGCTTGGCTACCTTGGTATAATAAAATTTTAAATGATTTTGGGTACTCAAAAGCTAAGGATGAGTTTGCAGCTAGAGTTTTAGCAAAGCTTTTAAGCCCTAAGCTGAAAGTAACTATTAAAGAGCTAGAGAAATTAATCAGAGATAAAAATGTATATGTGTTCGGTGCTGCCAATAGCTTAAAGTTGGGTATCAATAAAACTCATAGATCTGAAAAAGATGTTTTTATTTCCGCAGACGCTGCAACTTCTTTATTAATCAATGACAACAAAATTCCTGACATTATAGTTACCGACCTTGATGGCAACATTAAAGATTTGCTTCGCGCAAATGAAAAAGGTTCTATAGCGATCATTCATGCGCATGGCGATAATATAGAAATTTTAAAGAAGTATGTGGGTAAATTTAAAGGTAAGGTTATTGGTACTACTCAAGCCAGTCCTTTCGACGGTATCTATAATTTCGGAGGATTTACTGACGGCGATAGAGCTGTCTTTCTTGCAGAGCATTTTAAAGCTAAAAAGATTTTTCTTGTAGGATTTGATTTTAAAAAAGTTGGAGAGCTTTGTAGGGGAAAGAAAAGAACACTAAAGCTAAAGAAATTAAAATGGGCTGAGAAGCTAATTACTGCTTTGAGGTCTCGCTGCAAATCCAATCTAGAAATTCTTTGTTACCTTTATTAATAGCAAAAGAAATTACGCATGGGACTTCATAGGAATGCTTGCTCTTAATTTCGTTTATTACACTATCTAAATTTGCAGTTCTCGTTTTCAAAATCATTGCATACTCATTTGCACTTTCTAGTTTTCCTTTCCATCTGTAAAGAGAGTTTATTTGGAAAATATTAGCGCATGCTACTAACCTTTTCGTCAGCAAATATTTTGCTATTGCCTGCGCTTCTTTTTTAGCTTTTGTAGTCACATAAACACACGAGTACATTCTTTTATAGTCGTTTTTTCAGTCTTGCATTTTCTACTTCTAACTTAGCTATTCTCTCCCTTAATTCTGCGCAAAGATTGCGGAGCTTCTGAATTTCAAGGTCTTTTCGCTTCAGTGCTTTCATTAAATCTGTCCTCAATTTCCGTCACTCATTTAGAATAATATTTTTCAAACTAATAAAGTTACTGAAAGAAGCCTTTTGGGGAAGGGGTTAATATCCAGGAAAATTATTTTTGTCTCATGGCTAAAGGCTTAGGTTACGGCAAAGTCATTCTTTTTAACGAGCATTTTGTTGTCTATGGAATACCTGCAATTGCAAGTGCTATTGATTTGAAGACCACAGCTACTATAGAGCGCTTT
This sequence comes from Candidatus Thermoplasmatota archaeon, assembly GCA_030018475.1. NCBI lineage: Archaea > Methanobacteriati > Thermoplasmatota > Thermoplasmatota archaeon. The sequence continues at coordinate 28,950 of JASEFT010000004.1, read as the reverse complement.
GAAGGCAAAGGCTGGAGCTTAAGTGATAAGAGACTCGCTACCCCAGGCTACAAGGAAGAGAAGCTAGAGCAGCAGAAAGATTCTGTGGAAAGAATACTAAAAGCTGCTGGAATTGATGTAGAGCAAAATCCGATTAAGATCGCTCTTGGAGGGGATTTAGTTGCAGCTAGTGGTATTGGCGCTTCGGCTGCCTCCTGTGTTGCAATTGCTCGTGCATTATCAGCCTACTTCAATTTAAACTTTGACGATGATAAAATAAACGAGCTTGCATATGAAGGTGAAAAAGGGTATCATGGTACACCTTCTGGGATTGATAATACAGTAGCTACTTACGGAGGATTAGTTTGGTTTAAGAAAGGAGAGCCTAACGTGATTGAGAGAATTAGTTTGAAGAAACCTGTTGAGATAGTTCTTGGCAATACTGGTAGAGTTGCTGATACGAGCAAAGCAGTTGCTGGCGTGCGCGAAAGAAAAGAGAAAGAAGTTGATAAGTATAGCCAATTATTTAAAGAGGCTGAGGAATTGGCCTATAAAGCAAGAAAAGCGTTAGAGGCTTTTGATCTGAGAAAAGTTGGCGAGCTGATGAATAAAAATCATTTGTTATTACAGCAAATAGAGGTTTCATCTAAAGAGCTTGATTTCTTGGTTAGGTTAGCGCTTGAGCATGGAGCTTATGGTGCAAAGCTTACTGGCGGTGGCTTAGGAGGCAATATGATTGCGCTAACACCTGGTAAAGAGCTACAGGAAAAAGTTGCGAAAGCTATAGAAAGAGAAGGGTTTGAAGTTGTTAGAACGAGGATAGGGTGATATCTATGGAATGGACAAAAGGGAAAATGATCGTAGCAGTAGGAGCGATATTTATATGGAGTAGTATTTTATCCTTAATCGGTGTGTTGTCAGGAGCAAAGCGCCCTTGGGAAGTTATTTTATCTTTGGGTGGGCTCATCCCAGCAATTATTTTAGCAATCTCTGGTGCTGTGATAATTACTTACGGCTTGCGAGTAAGGCACAGTGAGAAACTAGAAGCACCTCAAGTAACGAAGATAAGATGTGAAATTTGCGGCGCGTTAATTGATACTAGAGCAGGTAGAAAATGGGCGACAGGTAGTGCCACTACTATATTCGGTATACCGATTAGTATGCGATATAGGGAGAGAATAACCGCTAAATGTCCCGTTTGCGGAGCTAAAGCCAAACTTAAAAAACCGGTAGAAGAAGTTTGGCCTCCTCCAGCCGCAGTACCAACTCTAACTCTCCGCTGCCCTCAGTGCAAGACAACTTTTAAAGTTGAATCCAGAGAAAAGCCTTTTAAAGTCAAATGCCCATCTTGTGGTAAAGAAGGTATGATGAGGTGATAAAATGAGCTTACGAGAGTTTGTTAACGTTCTGGATGAAAAAGGAGTTTTGGTAAAAATCAAGAGGCCAGTAGATGTAAAGTATGAGATATCAACATTAATGAAGCTCCTTGATGGGAAACCAATTTTGTTTGAGCAGGTTAAAGGTTTTTCGATGAAAGTGGTAGCGAATATATGCTCTACAAGAGAGCTTATCGCGCTTGGATTGGGTGTAAGTAAAAATGAGCTTGTATCTAAGCTAGCAGAAGCTATTGATAATCCAAAAGAGCCGAAAATTGTAGAAGGGAAAGGCTATGAAGAAATTGCACCTGATCTAACAAAAATTCCTATCCTAACATATTATCCATTTGATGGCGGACCCTATATAACATCTGGCATTGTTATAGCAAATGATAAAGAGCTTGGCTTGAATGCATCTTATCACAGAATGATGGTTCTGGGAAAAGATAAACTCGTGCTCAGAATACTTCCAAGACATTTTGACGAATTTTTGAAAAGAGGAAATACTGAGTTTGCAATTTGTATAGGCAACAGCATGCCTGTCTTACTTGCTTCTGCAGTTTCTGCAGAGCTAGGAAAAAGCGAGCTGAGCATAGCAAATGCTTTGGAGGAAACAAATCTGATTTTGCTTGACGGTCATAAAGTTCCTCAGGCTGAGATAATAATGATTGCAGAAATGACCGGTGAAGAGCACGATGAGGGTCCGTTCCTTGATTTGACAGAGACGCCTGACATTGTGAGAAAGCAAAAAGTTGCTAGAATAAAAAAAATCTTTACCAAAAAGAATCCTGCTTTTCATGCTCTTCTACCTGGTGGCTTAGAGCATAAAATACTTATGGGCATGCCGCGCGAACCTACTATATTTAGAGAAGTAAATAAAGTATGCGAATGCAAAGAAGTTCTTATTACGCCAGGCGGTTGCTCTTGGCTGCATGCAGTTGTGAGTATAAAGAAAAAAAATGCTGATGACGGTAAAAAAGCTATAGAAGCTGCATTTAGGGGGCATGCTTCTCTAAAACATGTTTGGATTGTGGATGACGATATAGACATACACAATCCAAACGAGGTAGAATGGGCGATGGCTACAAGATTCCAAGGCTCTAAAGATTTAGTTGTGAGAGTCAAGGAGAAAGGCTCTTCGTTAGACCCTTCTTCAGATTTAGCCACACGCGAAACTACTAAAGTCGGCTTTGATGCAACAATACCTTGGGAAATGGATAAAGAGGGCTTCAAGAAGCCAGCATTGCCAATGAAGCTAAAGGTTGAGGACTATCTCTAAGAGTGGTTACTCGATTTACTAAAAACTAATCGTACCGTCTTTTATTATAATCTTCTTCTCTCCGCTCTTATCACGCACTTCAAAAGTAGGTTTGTAGAAAAGGAAATCTCTATGTGTTTTTGATTTGTTTCTACCGCCAGGCATGTTCTCGTTATTGCCGAAAGCAATATGAGCAGTGCCGCCTGCCTTCTCATCCTCTAGCAAAATTCCGGAAAGCTTTGCTTTAGGATTTAAACCGATACCGAGCTCGCCAATAACGCTTGCCTCGTCATCAATAGAAGTTAGCTCTCTCACCCTATCAACGAGTGCTCTGTCCTCGCTCTCAAGAGCTGCAATTTTGCCGCCTCTCACCTCTATTCTCAGTTTATTTTTTACCCGCCCTAAATCACCGATACTACCATCGCAAACGAGAATACCATTAGCTTTATCCTCTACTGGCGCGCACCATATTTCGCCTGCAGGCAAATTGCCAAAAGTACTTGGCTTGATTTTTACATCACTCTCAAATGCTCTGCCGGCTATATTCAAAACAATATCTGTACCGCTTGGCGCTGTAATGTGAACTTCTTCTGCATTTTTAAATTTTTTTATTACAGCATCGACATTTTCAGCAATTTTTTGGTAATCAGCGCCCATAGCACCTAGCATCATCTCTTTTGTTATACCGGGCGCATGACCTACTCTAGCAGTTGTTGCAATCTCAGCTTTTATTAACTTTATTCTGAAAGGGGTCTCTTCTGCAAAACCTTCAAATGCGTTCACTATTACATCGTTATTGGGAATAAGCGCGCTCAGCTCCTTAGGCAATTCTTTGAGAGGGCGCAACTTCTCAGGAATAATATAAATCTTAGCGCTCGCACCCAATTTCTCAGAAGCTTCACAAAAAGTCTGCCCTATCTCTTTTTTCTTCTCATCCGTAATTACGAGCACTTTTTCATTCTCACTTAAACTCAATACTACTTTTAATACGTTTAGCGCGCCTTGAAGCATATTGGTACAATAACGTTTTAACAAAATAAATCTATTGCGCTTCTCTCAGAGCCCACCTTAGAGCGCTTTATTTTCTGGGAAGCGCGACATTTTCTATTGTAGCATTTGGATATTTTTATTAGTTGCGTGTACCGTACAGTACGCACACTTACGAATTTGTTTTAGACGTTAGTGAGAATGTGCTTTACTATCGCTTTTCGCTCTGAAAGTTTTATCTCTTTCTAAGGCAATCTGTCGATATATGAGTCTTCCATGACAACTTTCGCGACCCTTTGTTACATTAAAAAAGATAATAAAATATTACTTCAGAAAAAATCCAAAGGATTATTTGGTAGTGGAAAATGGAATGCGCCAGGCGGAAAACTAAAAGAAAATGAACTTCCTGAAAAATGTGCTGTTCGAGAAGTTTTTGAGGAGACGGGGCTCAGAGTAAATAAACTAGAAAAAATTGGAAAATTGATTTTTTATACTGATGAGAACGAAACGCCCTGCTGGATAGTTTATGTTTTTCTTACAACAGATTTTAGCAGAAAATTAAAAAATAATTATTTTGAAGGCGAATTGAAATGGTTTGACGAAGATAATTTACCATACGATGAGATGTGGGAAGATGATAGAATTTGGGTGCCTTTACTTTTAAAGCGCAAAAAATTTGTAGGAAGATTCTATTTTAGTGAGAAGTTTGAAAAGATGATTGATTATAAGATAGACGTTGCTCATTGAGATGATTTAACAAGTTCTCCGACTCTGTTTTGAGAAACTCTCCCCCGTCATCACGCAAATATTTTTTATTCTCTTTGCTCAAACTCCCGCCTTTCTATCAACCAACCACTTCAATTAACTCCAATCCTCTACAACCCCCTCGTCATTGTAAGTAGAAAAAAATCATTCAAAGCGTTTTGCTCGCAATTCGCCAGCCTGAGCAAAAATTCTGATTACTAGTTAAAAATTGAAAGTTTAATTTTTTCACTAATTTTTCTTACGAGTTCGATATATTTTTATCGCCCTAATACTTTTGCTAACTCAGATGAAAGTCATACCCATAGCTGCCGATTCCCTAGGAGTGCGCTCAATGGCTACCTATGTAGAAACAAAAGAATTGAAAATTTTCATTGATCCAGGCGCTGCTTTGGGACCTTCACGCTACGGCTTGCCGCCTGCAAAAGAAGAATGGCAAGCTTTAGACAAAGCATATCAAGAAATTGACAGGGTTGCAAAGCTCTGCGATGTTTTGATAATCTCACATTATCATTACGATCATCACGACCCAAACAGCGATTTTTACAAAGGCAAAAAGGTATTCGCCAAAAATAGATTGGAAAACATAAATCTTAGCCAGAAAGAGAGAGGCAAATATTTTGAAGAGCGAGTAATTGAGAAATGCAAACTCGTTTATTGCGATTCGCAAGAGTTTGAATTTAAAAATCTTAAAATAAAATTCTCAGAGCCTTTCTATCATGGCGTAGAAAGGACAAGACTCGGTTTTGTGTTGATGACTTCCATAGAAGAGAATAACAAATTTAAGTTCCTGTACACTTCTGATGTGCAAGGCCCTGTAAGCAAGCAATGCTGTGAGTATATAATTAAAGAAAAGCCGGATTTGCTTTATGTCGATGGCCCACCAACGCTATTTTTGGGCTGGAAGTTCAGCTACAAGAATTTAGAAGTAGCTATAGAAAACTTACTTAGAATAATAAAAGAGCTGAACTGCGAAATAATTCTGGACCACCATTTACTGAGGGATTTAAGGTACAAAGAGCTTTTAAGCAGAGTGTATGCTAAAGGTAATGTGAAATCGTGCGCTGAGTATTTAGGAGTAGCATTAAACATGCTCGAAGCTCGTAGAAAGGAGTTGTGGAGTAAATGATAGGAAAAATAGAAAAGATAGGTAAAATTATTAAGAAGTTAGAGGTTAAAATTGGCAAGCTGGAGGAGAAAGCTGATAAGCTAGAGGATAAATACAAAGGCAAAGTTATAAAAGCGGAGATAGAACGTAGAAAAAAAGCGCTGGCGCTGAAAGCAAGCAATCTAAGGACTAAAATTAAAAGATTAGAAAGGGTTAGATTGTATTTCGAAAAGAAAATGAAAGAAAGGGAGGAGAAGGGACGAAAGAAAAAATGATTGTAAGCGACGAAATTGTTATAAAAACCAAAGGCGAGATTGAAATTATAGATTTAACTGAAAAAGTCTCCTCGCTTATAGAGAAAGCTAAACTAAAAAAAGGTATTCTCGTGCTTTTCGTGCCTGGCTCTACAGGCGCTCTGACTACTTTAGAATACGAGCCAGGGTTACTTAAAGACTTACCTAAAGCGCTCGAGAGACTTTTTCCTAGAGATATAGAGTACAAGCATCACGAGACATGGCACGATTATAACGGGCATAGCCATGTAAGAGCTTCTTTTATAGGGCCTAGTCTAACAATACCTGTAAAGAACGGCAAATTGACTTTAGGCACATGGCAACAGATTGTTTTTATTGAGCTTGATGTTCGTGCAAGAGAGCGAAGAATAGAAGTTCAAATTATAGGAGAGTAAACTCAGCGACGAAGTCCTTTTTGACCGGCTTTTTAGGTGAGTTTATCCGCTGAGTTTAAGTAAACTACTCCAATAACCTTCAGCTCGCTCTCTGTTATTCTCAGTTCCTTTTCCTCCACTATAGCAGGATTTACAGGTAATAGTAGTATTGATTCGCTCACAGTTACTTGATCCCTAGTCAGCTGTAAAAATCTAAGTTTACAAGTTCGTAATATAATCTTGACAACTCAGTAGGGCTAACTCCGTTAGCTACTTCTAAATTTGTAAGATCTTCAGACTTAGACCTCGTAATCACAAGACCTTTAAAGCTGTGAGTGACTATAGCTCTCCTTTTTATAATGTATGCGCTACTACAAACAATATCGATTCTTTTTGCAAGTTCTTCTCCGCAACTGTAGCCATAGCGCTTGAGTGGCTTTCTAGTAGTTAATATCCTTAAACAATAAATACTCTCAAATCTATTTTGGAATAGGTAGTGGGTAGGAGTATAATTTGGTAAAGCTTACGCCTATGATGGCGCAATATCAAGCGATCAAGCAGAAATATCCAAATACAATATTATTGTTTAGAGTTGGTGATTTCTACGAAACTTTTTATGAAGATGCTCAGCTCGTTTCAAAAGAGCTTAATATTGTATTAACATCTCGTGAAAATGCGCCTTTAGCAGGCGTGCCTTATCATGCGCTCGATGCCTACCTCAATAGACTTGTTAGAAAAGGCTATAAAGTAGCTATTTGTGAGCAGTTAGAAGATCCTAAACTAGCGAAAGGAGTCGTTAAAAGAGATGTAGTTAGAGTAATTACGCCAGGGACGATACTTGAAGATTCTATACTGTCAGAGAAAGCTAATAACTATTTGATGGCGATGGTGGGATCTAATAATGGTTTAGGAGTCGCTTTCGTAGATATTTCTACAGGCGAGTTTCTAACTACTCAACTAGAGCTAGATAGTAGCTATGAGAAGCTAAGCTCTGAGATTTCTAGATTTAAGCCCTCTGAGGTTATAGCACCTCACACAATAATTGAGAACAGTAAGTTGAAGGAGCTTTTCGTAGCTCGTAGCATATACATAACAGAATATTCTGAGAAAGAATTTGAGTATGAGAAAGCGCTAAGAAAGCTAAAAGAGCTTTTTAAAGGAGAGATTTTGGAAATTGAGAATCTGGAGCTTGCTATAAGAGCTTCAGGAGCTGTACTTTCATATTTAGAAGAGACTCAAAAATCAATTCCACATATCGCTAAAATAAAACATTATTTATCAACTCAATACATGGGGCTAGACGCTACCACAGCAAGGAATTTAGAGCTTTTGCAAAATGTGCGCGACGGCAGCGAGAATAATACGTTAGTTGCTGTTTTAGATAGCACTCTCACAGGAATGGGTGCAAGAACTCTAAGAAGGTGGCTTCTCTGTCCTTTAATAGACAAATCTGAAATCATAAAGCGTTTGAATGCAGTTGAAATTTTAGTTAAAGATATTTTTTTAAGAAAGGATTTAGAAGAGCGGTTGAGCAAAATAAAAGATTTAGAGAGGCTCATCACTAGAATTTCTTACGGTAATGCTACTCCTAGAGATATTATAAACTTAAAAAACTCAGTTAAGTTTTCGAAAGAGCTGAAAAAGCTCGTTCTTAGCATTCCTGATAATTTATTGGCGGTTAGCATTCTAAAGGAGTTAGCTGAGCGAATAGATAGCCTTGAAGATATTGCTGAGCTTATAGAAAATGCTATCGTTGAAGAGCCCCCCACGCACATCAAAGAAGTAATTGGTATTATCAGAAAAGGTTATGATAAAGAGCTTGATAGCTTAAGGAACGAGCTTCAAGGAGGCAAGAATTGGATAACCACGCTAGAAGCAAGGGAAAGAGCAAGAACAGGCATAAAATCGCTTAAAGTGGGCTATACAAGTATTTTCGGATATTATATTGAAGTGAGTAGGGCTAATTTAAAATTAGTGCCTCAAGATTATATTAGAAAGCAAACTCTAGCTAACGCAGAAAGATTTACAACTGAAGAGCTAAAGGCGAAAGAAGCCCTCATAATAACTGCAGAAGAGCGTGTGAAAAATTTAGAAGCTGAGCTTTTTCAGAAAGTGCGTAAAAGTATAGCAGAGCAAGCTAATAGAGTGTTAGAGACTGCAAAAGCTGTCGGGGTAATAGATACTATTTACTCTTTAGCAGTTACTGCAGTTGCAAATAATTATACCAAGCCTGAGATTACCGAAGATGATATTATTAAAATTGTAGATGGAAGACATCCTGTAGTGGAGCGTGCTACTCAGAGCTTTGTACCTAATGATACTTTGCTAGATTGCAGAGGGAACAAAATGATGATTATCACGGGGCCTAACATGTCTGGAAAATCTACATACATGCGCCAGGTAGCTCTTATAACTTTACTTGCGCAGATAGGTAGTTTCGTTCCTGCTAAATATGCCAGCATTGGAATTGTGGACAGAATATTCACAAGGGTTGGCGCTTTCGATGATTTAGTTAGAGGGCAATCTACTTTCATGGTAGAAATGACAGAAGTTGCTAATATTTTAAAGAATGCAACTTCTAAATCTTTGATTCTACTTGACGAGATAGGTAGAGGAACTAGTACTTTTGATGGCTTGAGCATTGCATGGGCTGTTGCGGAGTATATTCATAGCAAAAAAATAGGTGCAAAAACAATGTTCGCCACACATTATCATCATTTAACAGAGCTTGCAGAAGTTCTCCATGGCGTAGTGAATTACAATATTGCAGTTAAAGAAGAGAAAGACGAAATAATATTTCTGAGAAAGCTCATACCAGGAGGTACAAATAAAAGTTATGGAGTAAAGGTAGCTGCGCTTGCAGGCTTACCTAAAGAATTAGTAAAGCATGCTGAAGAGATATTAAAAAAATTAGAGTATGAAAGTATGATAGATGTTGTTAGCGAAGATAAAAAAATAAGGACTATTTCTCCTAGATATACCCAGCTTATACTACCTTCACTTAGTAGCGAAGATAGCGAAGTAATCAAAGAGTTGAAAGAGCTTGATATTAATAAACTAACGCCTTTAGAAGCTCTTATAAAAATTGGGGAGCTAAAAAAGAAATGCAGAAAATAAAAATCCTTGATAGCGAGACAATTTCTAAAATTGCTGCCGGAGAAGTTATAGAAAGACCTGCAAGTGTCGTGAAAGAGCTTGTAGAAAACGCCCTTGACGCAGGCGCGAGTAAAATTTATATTGAGGTAGAAGATGCGGGACTGAAAAAAATATTGGTTCGCGATGACGGTTGCGGAATGAGTAGAGAAGACGCAAAGCTTGCTTTTGAAAGGCATTCTACAAGCAAACTAGAAAAAATAGAAGATTTAGAGAAACTTGAAACTTTAGGGTTTAGAGGAGAAGCTTTACCAAGTATTGCATCTGTGAGTTTTACGGAAATGGTAACTAAAACGCAAGAATGCGAAGTCGGCACTTACATTGCAGTAGAATATGGCAAACCGAAGGAAACAAAAGATATAGGCTCGCCAGTTGGCACAACTGTTACCGTAAAAAATCTATTCTATAATGTACCTGTAAGAAGAAAATTCTTGAAATCCAGAAGGATAGAGTTGAGTCATATAATTGATGTTGTTACTAGATATGCGCTTATACATTACCATAAAACATTTAAATTAGTTAGTAACAATGAAGAGCTTCTATTCTCACCAAGCTCTAAAAGCATGCTAGAAACTATTACTGCAATTTATGGAAAAGAGTATGGAAGAGCTTTGATACCTTTGAGTTACAAGACAGAAACAATTGCAATCTCAGGTTATATATCAAAACCTTCGCTTACAAGAGCTACTCCTTCGCACCAATCTATTTATGTAAATAGGAGGTATATAACGAGCAGGATAGTTAGCGATGCAATTAAAGATGCCTATTTCAGACTGGTAACTAAAGATAGATACCCAGTAGCAGTAGTGGCTATTAAAATTGATCCCAAACTAGTTGATGTGAACATACATCCTACAAAAAGCCAGCTCAAGTTCAGCAATGAAATTGAAATTTACGGTTCTGTAGTCGCTTGCGTTAGGGAAGCATTGAGCCATGAAAAATTAATTCCTGAGCCTAAAAGAGAAGAAATTAAACTGATAAGTGAAATTTACAAAGCACCTGAGCTAAAGCCATTGCCGCACTTGCCCAAAGAAGGTGTAAAGCTTATCAAGCCACAATATTTGCAGGAAGAAAGAATTACTGTTTTAAAAGAGGGTCGCAAACTGCCTGAACTTAGAATTGTTGGACAGGCTTTGGATAGTTTTATAGTTGCAGAGGCTCGAAACGCTATTTTAGTTATAGACCAGCATGCAGCTCATGAAAGAATAATGCTGGAGAAATTGAAAGCTCAAAGTGAGAATATTGAGATTCAAGAGTTACTTGAGCCTTTGGTCCTGGAACTCAACCCTAAGGAAGAGTTTGTACTGAGAAACAATTTAGGAATATTTGAAGAGCTTGGCTTTAAAATAGAAAATTTCGGTAGAGCTATGTATAAGTTAAGTACAGTGCCAATTCTCTTAGGAAAATTGAAGAAGAAAGAAGATTTTGTAGATGTTATTGACGAACTTGCAAGTGCTGGCAAATTGGAAGCGGGTGAAGGGACGAGACGCAAACTAATAGAGCTATTGGCATGTAAATCTGCAATTAAAGCTAACGAAAAGCTAGGCATTCAAGAAATTGAGAAATTAATAAAAGAGCTGGGCTCTTTAGAAGAGCCTTATACATGTGCTCACGGCAGACCTACAATTATAGAACTGAGTAGAAAAGAGCTTGACAGAATGTTTAAAAGAACTTAGTAATATATAGCATACATACCTGCTAACGTGGGCCCGTAGCTTAGCATGGTTGGAGCGCCCGGCTGATAGCAGCCTTTTTCTTTTCTCTGGAAGAGAAAAGAAAAACGCCAGTCAGTTTCTTTCTTTTTGTGAAAAAGATCCGCAGGAATTGCCTAAGGCAATTCCTAGGAACGTAAGGAGTGCTTCCCACTCCTTAGTAAGAAAGGGCTGTGAGTGACCGGGAGGTCATGAGTTCGAATGCCGTGGACTACGTCCACTACATTTTCAACCCGTAGTTGCGGCTTGAAAATCTCATCGGGCCCACTAAAATATTTTTCTAGAAACCTATTTAATATTAGAAAATCTTTATCAGCTACAGCCCTTTTTCTTCTCTTGAGAAGAGAAGAAAAAGCGTTGACGGAAAAAGAAGAGAAGCAAGGGTTACTTTGTAACCCTTGAGAATACGAAGGTTGTTAATGCAACTGCGAATACTGATTGCGTAGCAACAAACGATGGTTAAGGTTATCCCTTACAGGATAACCTAGTTTCTCTTTCTTTCCGTGAACGCTTTCTTTCTCTTTGAAAAAGAGAAAGAAAGGGCTCGGGCCCGTAGATCAGTGGAAGATCGCCACACTTGCAAGAAAGGAACCTTTCAGGGGAAGAAAGAAAAACGGTGGTTAATCCATTCTTTTCCCAGATATGTGGAGGACTCGGGTTCGAGCATTTCCGAAGGAAATGCGAGAGAGGATGAGAGCTCCGCTCTCATCCGAATCACAAAAATGCGCAAGCATTTTTGTGCAGAATAAATCGTATTTCATCTGGAGATCGAGATTCCCGACGGGTCCATCTCCACTTCGGGCTTTTATTGGTATACAATGTTCTGCTAGAGTTCTGTACACGATAGGTTTAAATTGTCATTTGTGAGAAATCCAGCTATTAAATGACTAAAGCTTCATTAGCCATCTACAGCATTGTTATTCTCTTTTTTACTTTAAGCTCTGCCTACAGTATTAAAGCTAATTTGCAAAATCCTACGAGCTCAATTCTCATAATAGAAATCTATTACGATACTTATCTTCCTTACGAGCCTGAAGAATACATTAAAATTTACAATCCTACTGAGAATAATATTGATATTAGTAACTGGGAATTAACTGATTTAGAAGGAAATTTTGTATTTCCAAACTGTACTATTTTAAAATCAAAAGAAAGTATCTACGTTACAAGGAATAGTAGCGCTTTCAACAGCGAGCTTGGTTTTACAGCAAACTTCGAGGTCAATAATAAATTTCAGCTTGCAAATTCTGGCGATGATGTTATACTCAAAGATGCACGTGGAAATGTTATTGATGCTATCATTTATGGAAATTCAAATTATAATGGCGAAGGCTGGGTTGGCAAGCCTGCTAGAGCGGTTAGTGAAGGCACTATACTGAAAAGGAAAATTTCTGAGGTCTCTGGGCTATATTTAGACAGCGATAGCGCGTCCGATTGGGATAGCCCAAGAATTTATAAGGTTGGGCAGTCAAATTTCGAATATAAAACTTTTCAACTTAATACTACCGTTGTAGCTTTCGTATCGCCTGATAGTAGCTTCCAAGTAGTCAAAGAAGAGTTAGAAAAAGCAAAAGAATCTGTATATTTGAGCCTCTATCAGTTGACAAACTATCAGCTAGCGAAATATTTAATTAACGCAAGCGAAAGAAATGTAGATATAAAAATACTTCTTGAGGGCTCGCCAGTCGGCTGGAATTTTAGTAATGTAGATGAGCAGGAGTATTACGAGGGAATAAACGCTTATAGAGAGGCATATCTGGAGAAGTACATTTGTAGCATGCTCCTCGAAAAAGGTTGCGAGATTAGATTTATGGTATCAGATAGCGAGAGAAATATTCCTACACGCTACAATTATCTACACTCGAAATATGCTGTTATCGATAATCACACACTAATAATTTCTTCTGAAAACTGGAAGCCTACTGGTATTCCTATGGATAATACTTATGGCGATAGGGGCTGGGGAGTTGTTATAAAAAGCTCGCAAGTAGCAAGATATTTTGCAGATGTGTTCTTTGAAGATTTTAATTTGAGCAAGAACGATATTATCCAGATGAATTTAAACGATGAGCGCTACTTGCCCCCCAACTGGTTCGTAGTAAGCGAGGAAGGAAGACCTACTACCCACTACAAACCTAAATTTGGAGTTAAAATAACCAACTCTTCATTTAATATCTCGCCCGTACTTTCGCCAGACAGCTCGTTACTTGAAAACAGCTCAGTTCTTGGGCTAATCAATTCAGCTAAAAAATATATCTATATTGAGCTACTATCGTGCAAACTTAATTGGAGCTCTTATCCAAACTTATATTTAGAAAGCGTAATTGATGCTGCAAGGCGTGGTTGCGAAGTTAAAATTTTACTTGACGGAAAATATGTAAGCAATGAAATAAACAAGCAAGATAATTTAGATACTGTAGCGTATGTAAATGGAATTGCACGGCGAGAAAATCTGAATTTAGAGGCGAAAGCACTGGTATTTGAAAAAAATTATTTAGCTAAAATTCACAATAAAGGTATAGTTGTGGATGGAGAAAAAGTCTTGATTTCAAGTATCAATTGGAATTACAACTCAGTAGCTAAGAATAGAGAAGCAGGTGTGATTATAGAGAATAGAGATACAGCAAAATATTTTGAAGATGTTTTTATTTTCGATTGGACAATAGAGCATAATAATGATAATGATAGCAATTACAACGAAAAAATTTCGCTGCCTTACTCGATTACGATAATTTTAATAGTAATAATAACTCTCTCCGTAATCAGAGATTTGAAAAAATAAAAATGAATGCTCTACTCTTAGCAATAATTTTAGTAATAATTGGAAGCTTTATCTACTCAGCAATAAAGAGGCTGTCGCTCCCACTTACAATAGTAATTGCAAATTTCATTATTTTTTTAATTTTAATCTCAGCAAATTTTTTACAATATTACGAGCTTTTAAACGATGCTATACTAACTTTGGGTTGCAAACCTAGCTATATTTCAAGCGCTAAATTCTATACTGTGTTAACACATTTATATTTACACGGCAGTATTTTCCATATACTGATAAACATGCTTTTTTTGATTTTTATAGGGTTGCCTTTTGAAGAAAGAGTTGGCTCTCCACGATTTGCATTCGTATATTTTGTATCAGGTATTTTTGCGGTATTGTTCAACGCATTAATTTTCTATCTTTCGCAAGGCAGTATTGCGCAAGACGATCTCGGTATAGGAGCGAGTGGCGCTATATTTGGAATTATGTGCTCTTACGCATTTCTCTATCCTAAAGATGAAGTTGCAGCTCCTTTGGGCTTTGTATGGCTTCCTAGAGTTCCTATAATTATAGTTGCAGCTCTTTATTTTGGAATAGAAACCTTGTATACAGTCATGCGCGTCTCAGATAGTATCGGTCATATTGCACATCTCGGCGGCGCAATTGCAGGTATTTGTATAGCACCAGTACTTAAATTTAAATTGGCTGCTCAACTGAAAGGAATAAAATTCGCAGAGTTGGAGAAAATAGCTGAAATGCAAGAGGAGCTTAGAAACCTTATTGCTAAAATAAAAGCTGAAGATTTGGAAGAGATAAGAAGAGTTTGGTTAGAAGAATTTTTTAAAAGCGCTAAATGCTTGAGATGCAAAGGAGATTTTATGATTGGAAAAAGGTTCGCTAAGTGCAAGAGTTGCGGAGTTAAAATTAAATTTTACTCGAGTTTAGGCAAACTACAATAAAACGTTAAATTGATAGTTTTTGAGCTAGATATAATTAAGTCATGATAAAAATCACAGCCGAGAAATTTTCAGTTGAAAAAATAATAGAAAAAATAAAATCTTCAAGAGCAGGCGCTATTGTCTGCTTTTTAGGCATTGTTAGAAACGATAAAATAAGATCGATGAAGATAGAGTGTTATAAAAAAATGGCGAAAAAGGAGCTCAGAAAATTAGTGCAAGAAGCTGAGAAGAGATTTGATATTCATAAGATTTCTATTGTGCACAGGATAGGCAAACTAAAAGTTTCTGATAATATTGCACTTATAGCAGTAGCCTCAGAGCACAGAGAGCAAGCTTTTAAAGCCTGTGAATGGCTTATCGATGAGTTAAAGAAAGTTGTGCCTATTTGGAAGGAAGAAACAAAATGATAGATATCTCTGAGAAGCCGATTGTATCAAGATGCGCTGTTGCAAAGGGCGAAATCAAACTGAGAAAAGAAACTATAGAAGCAATTAGTAAAAAAACTGTAAAGAAAGGTGATGTATTAACGTGCGCAAAAGTAGCTTGCATTAGCGCTGTAAAAAACACCTCTCAACTCATTCCATTCTGCCATCAAATACCATTAAGCTCTGTAAAAGTTGATTTTGATTTGAAAGAAAGCTCAATAATCTGCAAATGCGAGGTGAAAGCTGAATACAAAACAGGCGTGGAGCTTGAAGCGCTAGTAGGTGTTACCACAGCTCTTCTCACTATTTGGGATCTTGTGAAATATCTAGAAAAGGATAAAGAAGGTCAATATCCATTTACTAGAATAACTAACATAGAGGTTACAAGGAAGGAAAAGAAAAGATGAGTTATAAAGAGCATGAAAATGAAGCTCTAAAACTAAGTAGCATGGGGTTTGCAGTAGTTACAATAAGCGATACGAGAACTAAAGAAAACGATGAATCAGGTGAGATAATTATGAAGAGTGTAGAGGATACTAACAATAAAACTGAGTATTACAATATTGTTAAAGATGACATAAAAGATGTTAAGGATGAAATAAAGAAGCTATTGAGTTTTAACAAAATCCAAATAATAATTACGAACGGCAGCACAGGTATAGGAAGTAGAGATATTGCTGTTGAAGCTATAAAGCCGTTACTCGAAAAAGAGCTTCCGGGCTTCGGAGAGCTTTTTAGAATGTTAAGCTATCAAGAGATAGGTAGTGCAAGCATGCTATCTAGAGCTTTCGCAGGGGTTGCAAATAAAAAGCTTATTTTCTGCCTACCCGGTAGCAAGAAAGCTGTAAAGCTTGCAATAGAAAAATTAATTCTACCGCAAGCGAAACATTTGATTTGGTCGTTACAAAGATGAAATTGTTCGGTTATTTAGTAAGCTTTAAAGATTCAAAGAAAATAATTCTAGAAAATATCAACCCAATAAAAAGTAAAACTAACATTCCCATTTCTCAAGCACTTGATAGAGTAAATGCAGAAAATATCTATGCAAATTTTGATCTGCCGTCATTCGACCGCGCTGCTATGGATGGCTATGCAGTAAGAGCAAAAGATACTTTCGGGGCATTGCAATACAGACCTAAAATTTTGAAAATTGTTGGGACTGCAGAGGTGGGAAAAACTCTTGGCATCAAAGTAATGAAGGGAGAGGCTGTTAGAATAGCTACAGGAGCTAAATTGCCTCAGGGTACAGATGCCGTGGTAATGGCTGAAAACGCTGAGGAGAAAAATAAAAAATTAAAGATTTTCAAGTCTGTAGCGCCTAAAGAAAATATTGGGCTGAGAGGAGAAGATATAAAGAGAGGCTCTTTGGTAATAAAGGAAGAGGATTTTATTACTGCAAGCAAAATTGGAGTAGTTGCAGGATTAGGTATTAGTAAAATAAAAGTCTGGCAAAAGCCAAAAGTTGCAATAATACCTACTGGGGAAGAAGTTTGTGAAGTTGGCAAAGAGCTAAAAGAAGGGCAAGTTTATGATATTAATACGCATACAATTTCTGCTATTGTAAAAAATAACGGATGCAAGAGCTTGATATTTCCAATAATACCTGATAAACTTGAAGCTCTAAGAAAAGCAGTAATTAAGAGTTTGAAGTGCGATTTGATAGTATTCTCAGGAGGGTCTTCTGTAGGCGAGCGCGACCTCCTCGTAAATGTAGTGCAAGAGCTTGGCGAAATAAAATTTCACGGTATTCAGATGAAGCCTGGCAAGCCTACACTCTTTGGTATAATTAAAGGAAAACCTATTTTCGGTATGCCGGGCTATCCTACCTCTTGCTTACTTAACGCCTATCTTCTCCTCGCACCCGCGCTAAGAAAGCTTGCTAGATTGCCTAAGAAAGAGGAAATTGTTGTAAAAGCTAAGCTGGCTAAAAGAGTCCATGGCAGTTTAGGGAGAAGATTCTTTTTAACTGTGAGATTAGAAAAAGGGCTTGCAATACCTGTATTCAAAGAGTCAGGCGCGATTACGAGTATGAGTGAAGCGCAAGGCTATATCGAAATACCTGAAAACGTAGATGTTTTAGAAAAGGGAGAAGAGGTAGAGGTGAAGCTGTTCTAAATTAAGTGAACTACAGATCTAATATATTTCGATGACAAAACTATTGTGACTGTTGCAATAGCTGCGATAGCAATTATTCTCAGCGCAGCAGCAATTTTATTGCTGCGAAAATATCGTTAGCTCACTCTTTTTTTATCTTTTAGTACCTTTCATTACTTTAACTAAAACAATTGGTATTACAATAACAGGAATTGCGACCATCGCTATTACAACTATCCAAATAGTTAATGGTAGAGCAACTTCGCCTTTCGGTGAAAGCAAAGTTTTAGCATGAACCTCCTCGGAATCGCTATAACCATAATCATTTACAACTCTAATTTTGAAGTAATAGTCTGTATTTGGAAGCAGTCCTGTAACGTCGTAAGAAGTTTTACTCTGCGTAGTTATAGCAGTTACCAAAGTATTATCGCTGATGGTAAAGTTCTGTACAGTTCCTTTATGAATCTCATATCTAAGAAAATTGGCATCTGTATTCCTGCTCCAAGAAAGAGTTACTGACGTTTTATATGTTGACTTGCACTCAAGTACTACAGGTGTAGGTGCAGAAACTGTAAGAGCTTTTAAAACAACAGAGCTTTTACCTTCAGGCATTAAGCTAGAAGTTACAATCAGCTCTACAATACCTATTGCCCCCCTTTCCGCATCGGAAGCGCTTATCACGCTGATATTTATCGATTTACTTGCTTGCCTCTCAAGAGATATAGATGCTACAGATTGGTAGCAAGTGCCGTCAATACAGAGATTAGCGCTCCATCCCTGCGGTAAAGACTTTAATAAGCGTAATGTATAAGTATCAGCCTCATTTCTGGTATTCTTCAATACTACATTAAAATTAGCAGTGCCTCCTATACTAACTTCAGTAACTGTTTGGTCAGGCTTAAGCTCAACATTAATGTATCTGAAATCGTTTGATTGTAAAATCTCTGCGGTGTAATAATATGGTGGCAAATCTGTCTCTGAGTGTGTCTCCCTATCATGTGTTTGAACGAATGTTACAACACCGAGTTTGTCTCTATCCCAACCTACTTGGAGCGTGAAATTCTTCGAAATTGCTAAACTCATTCCTTTTGACAGCGAAATTGGCTCGGCTACACTTTTTAACGCCGTGTACCTTAATCTATACTCTCTCCCATCAACGTATGCAGTCTCATTATGATCACTATAAAGTACAAAGTGGGCATAAAGATTGCTTAGCCCTATATCGCCTATCGCCTTTATTTCTACAGCTATTACCGCCTTGGCTCCCTCAATATAGCCTGTAGAAGTTATAACCAGTGGTGAGGGTATGGCTAGTCTCTCCTCTATTTTGCTTTTGTAATTGTTATATACCGTCCCATTATCAGGATCTTCTGAGCCTCCAACAACTCTACTCGTGCCATCGAAATATGCAGTTGGAAATGACATACGTGGGTCATAGAAGTCTTCCCTCTCACTGCCTGAGTTGTCTGCAGTAACATAATCATCGCCATTATGCCACTCAATGATCGTTAGCTTTGTTCTTGGATACTCTTTTGCAAGTCTGTCCATAGCACCTTCTCCACCCTGACAATACGTGCACCAAGTGCCTGTAAACAGTTCTGCTAAAACAGTTCTTTGCTGTTGCTCTGCTCCTTCCACTTTATCAGAAACAAAAGTGCAGGAGCTAAAAATCAAAGCGGTGGTAAGCATTAGCATTATGATTTTTCTCATTTCTCGCTTGCCTAAACAAATAAATAACCTCGAAGACTATTAATATTTTTGTGGTTGTAAAAGACAAAGTAGGCAGGAAAAGATACATTGCATTTGAAGTTATTGCTGCTAGAAAGATAGGTAAAGCGGAAATTGTTAGGCTTGTTGCCTCTGCTTTCGGTAAACTTGCGCATGAAATAAATCCTTGGGTAGTAAAATATAGAGCTAACAAAGGCCTGCTTAGATGCAAGCATACAAAAAAGGAAGAAGCCATAAAGATACTAACTTCGATAGGGTGTCTAGGTAGCGAAGAAATTAAAATAAAGACTATAGGTACTTCAGGAACTATTAAATGCGCTACTAGAAAATATCTTAAAAGGGGGCAAAAACCTTTATATTCCAATCAGTGTTTATAGATACTGAAAAAGGTGATAGAAAATGCAACCTGCAAATTTGGCCTATGATAGGGCTATAACTGTGTTTTCGCCAGACGGTAGACTATTTCAAGTAGAGTATGCAAGAGAAGCTGTAAAAAGAGGTACAACAGCAGTAGGTGCTAAATTCAAAGACGGTGCTGTGCTCATAATAGATAAAAGAGTAACTTCAAGACTTATAGAGCCTGTCTCTATTGAAAAAATTTATCAAATTGATGACCATATAGGATGCGCAACCTCAGGCTTAGTTGCAGATGCCAGAGTGCTCGTGGATAGGGCTAGAATAGAAGCGCAAATCAACAAAATTTATTACGATGAAAAAATACCGGTAGAACTACTAGTGAAAAGGCTGTGCGACTTCAAGCAGACTTATACACAGTTTGGCGGTGTAAGGCCTTTCGGCACAGCTCTCCTCATCGCAGGTATTGACGATCAAGGTGTACAGCTTTTTGAGACAGACCCCAGTGGAGCGCTAATGGCTTACAAAGCTGGAGCTATAGGCGAGGGAAGAAATACAGTACTAGAAATTTTCGAAAAGAAATATAGAGATGAAATAAGTGAAGAAGAAGTTATATTGTTAGCTTTAGAAGCTTTGCGTAAAGCAACTGAAGGCGAGCTTTTGCCGCATACAATAGAGATAGGTATTATTAGGAAAGGTGAGGTTTTCAGAAAATTTAGCCCAGAAGAAGTTCATGAGTACATCGCAAAACTGAAAAAGAAGAGCGAATAAACCAAAAATGGTGAGGTTAGAAGACTCAGTTATCGCAAGATATGAAGCTAAAGGTGAAAAGTTTGAAATTTTAATAGCGCCTGAAGCTGCTCAGAAATTAAGGAACAACGAGTCTGTCAACATACTTGAAAATCTTGTGATTGATACTGTGTTCAGAGATTCGAGCAAAGGCACAAGAGCTTCTGAAGAATCTTTAGCAAAAATATTTGGGACTACGGACATAGAGAAAGTAGCTAGAGAAATAGTTTTGAAGGGCGAGTTGCAAATTACAACGGAGCAGAGAAGAAAAATGATAGAGACCAAAAGAAAGGAGATTATAGCTACAATTGCTAGAAATGCTATAGATCCTAGAACGAATCTACCGCATCCAATTCAAAGGATAGAGCTAGCATTCGAGCAGGCGAAAGTTAGGATAGACCCTTTTAAGGCTACAGAAGTGCAACTAAAAGATGTGCTAGATGCGCTAAAGCCAATACTGCCGATAAGATTTGAAAAAATCACTGTTGAGATAAAAGTAGAAGCTGCAAGCTACGGTAAAATTTACAACTATATAAAAGCAAGCGGAGCAATAAAGAAGGAAGAGTGGACTAAAGATGGGTTTTTGATTTGTCATATAGAAATACCTGCTGGGTTGCAAACTGAGTTCTATGATAAGTTAAATCAGTTCACTAAAGGAAATATAGAGACTAAGATTATAAAATGATAGTTTCAGAAGAAGAGGGTGATAAGGATAAAGAGTTTAAGAGCCGTGAAATTGTACTTCCCGGCGAACTCATTGGTAATGAGCAGCTCATGCACGGCTCAGGCACGTATAAAGTAGCAAACAATATATATGCTTCTATAGTAGGGATAAAAAATATAAGAGCGAATTATGTGAGTGTTATACCTTTAGAGGGCAGATACATACCTAAAGTAGGCGATTCTTTGGTAGGCAAAATTATAGATGTTACTCCAAATCTATGGATTGTAGATATTAATTCACCTTATACTGCAGTTTTGTATATTACTGAAGTGCCTTGGCGAGTCGAGTTTGGCAATACAGCAAAATTTTTGAATATTAACGATACAATACTTTGCGATGTACTTTCTGTAGACGAAGCTAAAAGAGTGCAAGTTACTATGACTAAAGGCAGTAAAAAGCTCGTTGGAGGACAGATTATAGAAGTGGCGCCTTCTAGAGTGCCTAGAGTAATAGGTAAAAGCGCTTCAATGCTCACACTTATTAAAAATTATACTAAATGCAGGATTTTCGTAGCTCAAAACGGTAGAATATGGCTTGAAGGAGGGGCTGAGAACGTAAGGCTTGCTGTTATGGCGATAAAGAAAATAGAGAAAGAGTCTTATACAACAGGGCTTACGGAGAGAATACAGAAATTTTTAGAAATTTCTGTAAAAGGTGAAAAATGGAGCTAATAAAAGACGGTAAAAGATTGGATGGCCGTAATTTAGACGAACTTCGCCCTATTAAAATAGAGGCTGGAATTTTAAAGCGTGCAGATGGCTCCGCATACATAGAGTGGGGTAAAAACAAAATACTAGCAGCTGTTTACGGGCCTAGAGAGGTGCATCCAAGGCATTTACAAGACCCTACTAAGGCTTTGGTGCAATGCCGCTACAATATGGCACCTTTCTCTGTTACAGAGCGCAAGAAGCCAGGACCTGATAGACGCTCTGTAGAAATTTCTAAGATTATTTCTGAGGTTTTTGAAAACGTGATATTTACAGAGCAGTTTCCTAGAACTACTATAGACTTCTTTATAGAGGTTTTACAAGCAGATGCAGGTACTCGTTGCAGTGGTATTACTGCAGCTAGTGTTGCGCTAGCAGATGCTGGTGTGCCAATGCGCGATTTAATTCCTGCTTGCGCAGTAGGTAAAGTAGATGGCAAGCTAGTCGTTGACCTTTGTAAAGAAGAAGATAATAATGGCGAAGCAGATATGCCACTTGCAATAATTCCCAGAACTAAAGAAATATTATTACTGCAAATGGATGGAAAATTAAGTTTTGAAGAATTTGATAGAGCATTGAAAATGGGCTTTGAGGCTTGCAGCAAAATATACGAGCTACAGAAGCAGTCATTAAGAAAAAAGTACTCAAGTGGAATATAAAAATGGCTATTGCAGAACTTAAAAAAGATTATCTGTACGAACTCGTAGAGGGTGGGAAAAGAGCGGACGGTAGAAAATTTGATGAGTACAGAAAAATTTCGTTAGAAAAAAACCTGATAGCTAATGCTGAAGGGTCTGCAAGAGTTGGGCTGGGCAATACAGACGTACTGGTAGGAATAAAATTAGAGTTGGGCGAGCCTTATCCAGACGCACCAGAAAAAGGAGTGTTGACTACCTCTGCAGAGCTGGTACCTATAGCTTCGCCGGCGTTCGAGTCTGGTCCGCCCTCGCCGGAAGCTATAGAGCTTGCGCGTGTAGTAGATAGAGGGATAAGAGAGAGTGAAAGTATAAACTTAGCTAAGCTTTGCATAACTCCCAAAGAAAAAGTTTGGATAGTGTTTGTAGATATCCATGTGCTGGATTATGACGGCAACCTTTTCGATGCAAGTGCTTTAGCAGCTATTGCAGCTCTAACCACTACTCGCGTACCTGCCGACAGATTCGGGCTCGGCGAACCTTTTAATCTCCCTTTAGAGCATTTCCCAATTTCATGCACCTCTATAAAATTGGGTGAGGCAATAATGCTCGACCCTTGCTTAGACGAAGAAAGAGCTGCCTCAGCAAGAATTACTGTAGTACTAGACGAAAATAACAATATATGCGCTACCCAGAAGGGCTTAAAAGGAAGTTTCACTCAAGAAGAAGTCAATAAAATACTTGAAATTTCTAAACGAAGAAGTAATGAGGTTAGAAAGTTAATAAAATGAGTGCAGCTAAAAAAGTAGGTTCTGTGGCTAGGTTTGGAGCACGCTACGGCGTCAGCGTTAGACTGCGAGTTAAAGATATAGAGCAAAAAACACGTTCAAAATATCTATGCCCTTCCTGCAACTATATTGCAGTCAAAAGATTGGCAAGTGGCATTTGGAAGTGCAGGCATTGCAATACTAAATTTGCCGGCGCTGCCTATACACCAATAACTATGGCAAAGGTTGAAGAAGAGCAGGAGAGGAAATAAAAATGGATAGATATAAATGCGCTATTTGCAAAAACCCTATAGAGATAGATTTAAACATTCCTGGTATACAGTGCGATAAATGCGGATCTAGAATTTTTTATAAAGAGAGACCTAGCGGAACGAAGAAGATCAAGACAAATTAGATATGAAAATTGCAAACTTTGTTTTGGAGCTTGACAATAATAAAGCTCAGATTTTAAGGCAAGCTCTAATACCAGAAGGCAGACGCGAGATTCCAAGAACTAAAATAGAAATAAAAGCTGAAAAAAATAAATTTTTAGTGAGAATAGAGGCGCATGATACAAGCGCTTTAAGAGCTGCAATCAATTCATATTTGAGATGGATAGAGTGCGCTCTTAGAATTATTGAGTATAGCAAGAGCTAGCTCGATATTTTAAGATATCTAATTATTCCTCTCCACACCAGCAATAAAGGCATAATTTGTCTTTTGGTAAGCCTATTGCTTCTACCATGTCATCTAAAGTTTGATATCTCAGAGTAGTAACGTTAAGTTCATTTCTAATCCATTCTACCATTTGATAATATTTTTTGGAGGCTGGATTTAAATATTCTGTTATATCTTCTATATCCTTACCCTCAATAGCTCTTATAGCTCTACGAGCTACAAGCTCTTGGATTGTTCTAGTAGTAAGTGAAAATTTGCAAGGATAGAGCAAAGGAGGGCATGCAGGTCTTAAATGTATCTCCTTAGCGCCGTTCTCCCAGAGCTTTTGAATTGCTAGATTTTTTAGCTGTGTACCCCTAACAATAGAATCTTCACATAATACTATTCTATTACCATCGATTATTTCTCTGATAGGAATTAACTTCATTTTAGCAACTAGCTCTCTGATTTCTTGCGAAGGCGGAGTATAGCTCCTATCCCAACTTGGCGAATATTTAACTAAAGGTCTTCTAAAAGGTAGCTTTGATTCCATTGCATAGCCTATAGCGTGGGCAGTGCCTGAGTCAGGCACTCCTGCAACAAGGTCTGCCTTGAAATTATCTTTTTTTGCTAGCGCTCTTCCGCACCTTTCCCTTACTGACTCTACACACACATCTTCATAACTGGAGGCTGGATAGCCTGTATAGATCCACAAAAACGCGCAAAGCTTGCCTTCGCCACTACCACCTTTTTTAGTTTTAAGTCCTTCTTTAGTTGCCAATATTGTTTCACCAGGCTGAATGTATTTTTTTATTTTAAACCCTAAATTTGAAAAAGAGCAGGATTCTGAAGCTATGGCAATGTCTTTTCCTCTTTCTCCTATTACTAATGGCAAGCGCCCTCTCTCGTCTCTTGCCGCATAAATACCTTCTTCAGCAAGAATTAAAAGTGATATTGAGCCTTTAATTGAAGAGAGCGCTTTTTCAATGCCCTCTACAATGCTATCGCTTTGAACTATTAACCTTCCAACAAGCTCTGTAGTATTAATAACACCTTCACCAACTTCTGCAAAAGCTTCGCCCTTTTTTAGAAGAGACTGGGCTAGCTCGTCAGCGTTCTCAACCAATCCTGCGGTAGCTATTGCGAAAGTACCGAATTGTGAAGCTAGAGTTATCGGTTGTACATCTCTATCACTAATAACACCTATCCCTATATTGCCCTTCATTTCTTTATATTCATCAACGAATTTAGATTTGAATTGCGCTTGTGATATGTTATGAATACTTCTGTAGAGTTTGTCGCTCCATATCGCTAATCCCCCGTAGCCTGCGCCTAAATGAGTGTGATAGTCAGTACCATAAAACAGCGTTTTAGCGCAGTCTTCTTTACTAACAACTCCAAACAATCCGGTCATTTTTAAGCTCCTATACTGCCTCTATAGTTGAAGGTGGTTTGGGAGTTATGTTATAGGTGACGGAAACTATCTCAGGCAGTTCGGTTACTATTCTTTTAGCTAGTTTTTCTAAAGTTTCAAACTTAATTTTTGTAGGCGCTGCCACTCTTGCATCTTTACTTTCCCAGCATCTTACCTCAATCTGATAGCCAAATTTTCTTTTGCCTTCTTTTATTCCTGTAACTCTATCTTCATGCAAGATTGCTAGATACTGGAATGCTTTTGTATGTGCTAACTCTTCTTCGACAATGCTCGTTGCCTTCCTTACAAGCTCTATTCTTTGAGGAGTAACTTCGCCTATAACTCTTGCAGCCAAGCCTGGTCCTGGAAAAGGTATTCTTGCATATAATTCTTCAGGCAGCCCTAAAGCTTTAGCTACTTTTATTACGCCATCTTTACGAAGCTCTTTAAGAGGCTCTGCGATTTTGTATCCAAAAGCCTCTTTGGGATTTATGCCCAACTGCTCGAAAACGTTATGCTGGCGCTTTATACCTGCTACAGTCTCCTCTATATCTGTGAGTATAGTACCTTGCAGAAGATATTTAGCGCCGCTTTCTTTTATGAGCTTGGCAAATACATTTTTGTAAAAAGTTTGTGTGATACATTCCCTTTTAGCTTCTGGGTCCACTACCCCTTTTAAAGCTTTAAAAAATTGCTCTTTCGCATCTATTATTTCAACTTTCACGCCAAGCTTTCTGAAAAGCTCAGCTACTTTTTGAGGCTCGTTCTCGCGCATTAAACCACTGTCAATAAAATAAGTTTTAAGTCTTTCGCCCAAAGCTCTATAGCCTAATAAAGTAGCTGTTGAAGAATCTACGCCTCCTGAGAGTGCACTAATCGCAATACCGTTTCCAACAGCAGAAGAAATTTCCTCCACCTTCCTTTTTATAAAATCTTCTATATCTAAATTTTCTGGCTCTTTAACTCTCATGTTTAGGAAATATCAATTTGAAAGAGTTTAAGTTTTTCGTTCCTAGAGTCTAACTGGAATTCCTCGTTTGTGCAAGTATTCCTTTGCTTCTTTTACAGTGTATTTTCTGTGATGGAAAATGCTAGCTGCAAGTGCCGCTGATGCTTTGCCTTCACTTAAAACTTCAAAAATATGCTCTAAACTACCTGCGCCGCCCGAGGCGGTTATAGGCAGATTTGTAAATACTGCCAGCGCACGAGTACCTTCTACATCGTAGCCTTCCTCAGTGCCGTCTGTATGTATACCTGTATAAAGAATCTCACCAGCGCCTAAAGTTTTAACTTGCTTACCCCACTCGAGCATATCTATACCTGTACCCTCTGAGCCTCCTGAGATATATACCTCCCACTTGCCTTCCCTTACAAGTTTGCCGTCAATAGCGCAAACCACAGAGCGTGTGCCAAACTCGTCAGAAAGTTCTCTTATTAATTCGGGCCTTTTTACTGCGGCAGTGTTAACTGAGATTTTAGATGCCCCGCAGTCTAGAATCGCTCTAGCATCCTCTATGCTCCTTATACCACCGCCCACTGTTAATGGTATTGAAATTATGCTTGCTACTTTTCGAACGAGTTCTAACAATGTAGGCTTGCCTTCAGGAGTTGAAGCTATGTCTAAAAGCACGAGTTCGTCAGCTCCTTGCTCTTCATATAGCTCGGCATATTCTACAGGATCGCCTATTTCTATTAAACTTTTGAATCTCACACCTTTAACCAATTTACCATGGTGCGTGTCAAGACATGGAATTATTCGCTTGTAATAATCAGTCACCTTTCTACTCCATCGAACTGAAAAAAGCTCTGTAAGCTCTATAACTTTCGTAAATATCTGCTTTACTAGAAATCTCGAATGGCGAATGCATGCTCAAAATAGGTGGCCCCATATCTATAACGTCCATATTATATTCTGCAAGGTATTTAGCTACTGTGCCACCACCGCCTTCATCTACCTTACCAAGTTCGCTTGCCTGCCAAGCGATTTTCTCTCTGTTTAGCAAGTTACGAACTGCGCCAACATATTCTGCAGTAGCTTCGCTAGCCATGAACTTGCCACCGGCACCCGTATATTTTGTAATAACAACTCCTAAGCCAAGTTTGGCTGCATTTGCAATTTCATGCACTTCTTTGAAAGAAGGGTCAAGTGCCCCATTTACATCTGCAGAAATTGCTTTTGAGTTTGCAAGCGCATTTTTCAAAATATATTCGTCATATTTTCCGGTTAGGCTTAATAGTCTACTCACAAAATCCTCAAAGAACATTGATTTCATACCTGTAGCGCCTTCACTGCCTATCTCTTCCTTCTCTACAAACAAACCAATACAAGTTCTTTTAGGGCTTTTCAGTTCAAGAATAGCTTGTAATGAAGTATAAGCGCATATTCTGTCATCCTGCCCATAAGCGCCTATTAAAGAGCAATCGAATCCCACATCTTTAGATTTGCCTGCGGGTACAAACTCTAACTCAGCAGATACAAAATCCTCTTCAACCAAGCCGTATTTTTTGTTTAGCTCGTTGAGCAATTGCAACTTGATTTTCTCTTTTACCTTTTTATCTTTCACAGGAATACTGCCTACAATTATATTAAGCTCCTCACCTTTTATACCCTCACTAAGTTTGCGCTCATCTTGAATTTTTTTAGACAGATGAGGTAATAAATCAGGAATGACAAGTACAGGCTCGTCATTATCCTCGCCTATTTTGATATTTAGCTCTTTACCGTCTTTTTTAATTACTTTACCATACAAAGCAAGCGGTATATTCACCCAGTGATATTTTTTTATACCACCATAGTAGTGGGTTTTGAAAAGCCCTAGATAAGAATCTTTATCTTCGTAAAGAGGATTTGGCTTCAAATCCAATCTGGGGGCGTCTAAATGAGCAACTATTATATTAAGACCTTTTTCTAAACTTTCAGTACCAATAACTGCTAGAATGATATTTTTATGACGATTGACTTCATAAATTCTATCGCCATGCTTTAATTCTTTTAATTCATTCAAAGCTCTAAAACCTTTCTTTCTTATAAGCTCAACAATATATTTTACTGCTTGACGCTCTGTCTTGCATTCATCAATAAATTTTTTATAGCACTCTGCAAACTCGAATATCTTATTCTTTTTCGCTTTGTCCGCCTTCAGCCAAATGCTCTCCTTTCTCAAAGCTAGCTTTTCTTCAAGTTTAGAAATTTCTGGCATGTTCGTAAATCTTCTTTTTGGTTATTAAATTTAACTTTCAGATTGGTATATATTGTTCACAGAATAACTATACATCTCTGGGCAGAAACTTACTAATTTTTTATACATATAAAAAGTTCAAACTTTCTATACAACTTGTGGGCGGTCAGATGGTTTACTGTTTTGTTCCTTTTAATTTCTTTCTCTTCTTCGCAATCACTGCAAAAGATACTGCTAATAGTACTATAATCGCCACGATACCTGTGTAGAGCATCCAAGCTGGTGCCATAGGTTCGGCGGATATTTTCTCAGCCATTGGTGCGAATATTGTTAGATGGGTCACATTTGCCCATACAACATTTCGTTCTGTGTCAACATTTGTATTATTGCATTTCTTCCATTCTGAGCCAGTCCAATAGTACATTCTAAGCTCTGCTTCTTTATACCCGCAGGCGGAGTATTCGGATCGTACGGTATCTCGATATACGCCCACTCTAACTCAGATTAAGTGAAAGACTAAAAATCGCTTAATTGTGCAACAAAGCATCTGAAAAAATATGGTGACGAGAGAAAAATATGGTGTACTTTTGCGGAAATGTTTATTACATACTAAAACCAATAATCAAATTAATGAAGAGTTATCAAAAAAAGCTGAGATTCATCGTTGCTACCTTATGCTTTGTTTTAATAATATCAATGCTTCTTCTCTCTACAATGGGAGCTGTTCAGTTATCTGGAAAAACTACTAAATCGTTAGG
>JASEFT010000003.1:14709-56927 GCA_030018475.1 Candidatus Thermoplasmatota archaeon | reverse complement strand
CATAAGAATATTGACCATCTGCAAAAATATTGGTATTCGTCAGTATTAATATTTCGAAAGCTATATATTCGGTAAAAGAAGATTTGCAGATATGCATAAAGTTACATTTGAACTTGAAAAAGACATCTTAGAAGCTAACAGAAAAATTGCCTCTGCTAATAGTAAAAGACTTGCCAAATACGGAATAAGGAGCTGCGATTTTCAAGGTGCAATAGGCTCTGGAAAGACTTCAATTATCAAAAGGTTAGCGAAAAAACTGAAATCTAAAGGCAAGAGCGTGGCTGCAATTGCAGGTGATTGCTTTGGTAAAGATGATTATAGAGAATTTAAAAAAATAGGACTCGTTGCAATAAATATCAACACCGGCAAAGAATGCCATTTAGATGCACATCTTGTAGAGCATGCCTTGGACGAACTGCCTTTAAAAAATATTGACGTTCTGTTTGTTGAGAATGTAGGCAATCTTATATGCCCTGCCGATTTCGCACTAGGCATGGAGAAAAGGGTTGTGGTAATTTCTGTAACTGAGGGCAAGAATATGATAAGGAAACATCCTGTAATATTTGGCTTAGCTGATGTGACTGTTTTGAATAAAATAGAATTGGCAGATATTATGAATGTTAATATTAAAAACCTTGAACACGATTTTAAAAAAATCAATCCACATGGAAATTTTCTATGCGCATCTGCAAAAACAGGTAAAGGTATAACTGAATTAATGAGGTATCTGGGACTGTGAAAATAATCGTTAGCGGTGTTGTGCAAGGTGTTGGCTTCAGACCTACTGTCTATAGAGTTGCTAAAGCGCTGAACTTAAGAGGCTACGTGCTAAATAAAGGCTCTGAAGTAGAAATATGTATTGATAGAGATTTAGATAAATTTTTAAATAGCTTGAAGAAGAGCTTGCCACCGATTGCTAGAATAGAAAACATAAAAATAGAGCATGCAAGCACTAGAGCTTTTAACGATTTCTTAATTTTAGATAGTGAAGATGGTGCAAGAACCTCGGCAACGCCTGTCGATACAGCTATATGCAAAGACTGCTTAAAAGAATTATTTGATGAAAGCGATCGGAGATATCTCTATCCATTCACAAACTGCACAAACTGCGGAGAACGATTTTCCGCAATTAAAAATATTCCTTACGATAGAGAAAGAACTTCTATGCACGAGTTCAAGCTATGCAAAGAGTGCAGAAAAGAGTACAAAGACCCTGCTAAAAGAAGGTTCCACGCACAAGCAATTTCATGCCCTACCTGCGGACCTAAATATACCTTTTATGAAGGAAAGAATAATTCTGCGTCGGAGAACGCAATTGAAAGATTTGCAGAGTGCATTGATGAAGGAGCTATAGGAGTTGTTAAAAGCTGGGGAGGAATGCATCTGTGCTGTAGAGCTGAAGAAATTAAAAAATTTAGAGAATGGTATAGGCGCAAGCAGAAACCGTTTGCTGTAATGGTAAGGAATATAGAGACTGCAAAAAAATACGCAATTATAAACAGATATGAAGAAGAGTTAATGACTTCGCCACAAGCTCCTATACTAATTGTAAGGAGCTGTAATGCTCACAACGATGTGCTTGAAGGTGTAGCGCCAGGTCTAGGAAACATAGGGATATACTTGCCGTACACAGCTCTTCATCACGTGCTGTTTCATTATTTAAACTCAGATGCTGTTATAATGACTTCTGCAAACATACCTGGCGAGCCTATGATTATTAGAAACGAAGACGCTTTTAGCTTGAATGCAGATTGTTATCTGTTGCATAACAGAGCTATTATTAACAGAGCGGACGATACCGTTATAAAGCCTTACGGAAAGAGCTTCTTTTTCATAAGAAAATCTAGAGGATTTATACCTAACGTTATCAAAGTACCTTATAAAGAGAACATTGTAGGGGTAGGCGCGGAAAGAGACGTTACTAGCACTTTATCAACAAACGGAAATTTATACAGCTCTCAATACATAGGCAACTCTAGATATTACGGTACTATAGAATTTTTAGAGCAGAGTATAAACCGGCTTGTTAGATTATGCAATCTAAAAAATATAGATGGGGTAGGTATCGATTTACATCCCAGATACAATACTAGAAATGTTGGTAAATTGCTTGCGGAGCGCTACAATGCAGAGCTTTTAGAAATTCAGCATCACTGGGCTCATGCCTGTAGCTTAATGCTGGAGAACCAACTAGATAGCATTGTTGCACTAACGTTGGATGGCGCCGGATATGGTAGCGACGGAACAATATGGGGTGGCGAAGTTTTAATTTCTTACTTCGATTCTTTCAAAAGAGTTGCCTCCTTAGAGCAAATCCCACTTATAGGGGGCGATGCTGTAGCTAAAGACCCTCGCAGAATAGTATTTGCAATTTTCGATAAATTAGGAAAAGAATTGTATTTCCACGGAAAAGATGCTGAGATTCTTAGAAAACTATCGAGTAAAAGTCCTGTCACAAGCTCTTTTGGCAGGATACTAGATGCGCTCTCATGCTATTTAGGTATTTGCGAAAGCAGAACTTACGAAGGCGAGCCTGCAATGAAGCTAGAGAAATATTTAGATGTAGGCAAACCAAAATATAATTTTAAAGCTGAATTGAAAAACAATACGGTTATTACAACAGAGCTTTTCAGACAGCTTAGTTATTATGCAAAAGAGTCTCTAGCTGATAATAAAAAAGCAGACCTTGCGTATTCTTTTGTAAAATCTCTTGTTGAAGCACTAGCAAGTATAGCAGTTGAAAAAGCTTACGAAAATAATATCGAGTGTATAGGTCTTACAGGAGGAGTTTCTTACAATATTCCAATTACTGAGCTATGCAGGAAATTCGTAGAAAAGGAGAGCTTAAAATTCGTTACCCACTCTACTGTGCCTAATGGCGACGGCGGTATATCAATAGGTCAGAATGTAATAGCAGGCTATAAAATTTCGAAAGGTAAGGAGCACTAAAATGGCTATAGTTGTTTGCCCTAACTGCAAGTTTAAATTTGATACAAGCTATGCGAGAGCATTTGCATGTAGAGGCTGCCCTTCTTCTTACCTTACTTGCGGATTGGTCAAATGCCCTAAATGCGGTAAAGAGTTTGAAAGGAGTTAAAAAATAAGAAATGCACGAGTTCTCTACAATGTGCCAAATTGTCAATAGCATTATGGAAGAGTTAAAGGGGAAAGATGTGAAAGTAACTGAAGTCTGGCTAGAGATAGGTGAGCTAACTTTTCTAGGCACAGAGCAGCTTAAATTCGCGTACGAAGTACTGACGAGCAATGATAACGTGTTGAAGTGCTCTAAGTTAGTTATTAAGAAAGTGAAGACTCTTGTAAAGTGTAATAATTGCAAATACAAAGGGAAAATAGAATATGTTGATGATATTGCTTTCCATTTCACCGCACCCAAATTTTGCTGTCCTAACTGCGGGGGTAAAATAAAAATTATTGCTGGAAGAGAATGCATAGTAAAAAAAATAGTAGCTGAGAAGCCCTTTTCTTTGGAAAAGAAAAGCTTTTCAGAGGAAAAGAAAAAGAAAGAATAAAATGCTCAGATATCGAGACGAGAAAATTGCGCTAAAGATAGTTTCTAAACTTAAAGCTTTGAGTTTGAATATCACAGTAATGCATGTGTGCGGCACTCATCAAGATACTCTTGTAAGGTTCGGGCTAGAACAACTTCTGAGAAACGCAGGTGCTGAGATTAGGCAAGGGCCTGGCTGCCCAGTCTGCGTTACAACCCCTAAAGAGATTGAAGAGGCTATATTACTAGCTAAAAAAGGTTTCGTAATTACGAGCTTTGGCGATATTATTAGAGTGCCTGGTATTAAATACTCACTTGCGGATACAAGAGCATTGGGCTGCAAAATAAAAATTGTCTATTCTGTAGATGACGCTATAGAGTTAGCGCGTAAAACCAATAACGAGGTAGTATTTTTAGCAATAGGCTTTGAAACTACTGCACCAAGTACTGCTAGCGCAATTTTGAATTCTCCACCTGATAATTTCTCAATTTTAAGCTGTCATCGCTTGATACCGCCTGCACTAAAAGCTATAATTGAGCTTGGCGAACTGAAACTCCATGGCTTAATTGAGCCTGGCCATGTGAGTACTGTGATAGGCGCTAAACCCTACGAGTTCATATCAAAAGACTATAAAATTCCGCAAGTAATCGCAGGTTTCGAGCCTCTTGATTTGCTTATGGCTGTATACATGCTCGCAAAACAAATAAAAAGCGAAAATCCAAAAGTAGAGATTGAGTATACGCGCAGTGTAAAATATGACGGCAACAAAAAAGCTCTAAGCATTATGAATAGTGTATTTGAGCCTTGCGACGTTGCATGGCGCGGCTTCCCTTTAATACCTAACTCAGGTCTTAAGCTAAGAGCCGAATTTGAGCGCTACGACGCACATAAAAAATTTGAGTTGCAACTTAAAGAGCTAGAAGGCATAGAACCAAAAGAGCCTAAAGGCTGTAAATGCGGCGAAATTTTAAGAGGTCTTTTAGATTCTGAAGACTGCCCTTTGTTTGGCAAGAGCTGTACTCCAGCAACGCCAGTAGGGCCTTGCATGGTTTCAAGAGAAGGAAATTGTAATATTAGATTTAGATATGGCTAGTGCAAAAATATTTATCGCTGGCTTAATATATGCTCTTTTGTGAAACTCTTACTCCTAGGCATAGGCAATCCAATACGAGGCGACGATTGCGTAGGTATAGAGATAGCGCGTAGAATAAAATCGAAAATATCAGAAACGGCTGGGTTCGAAATAGAGTTTAAAGAAGTGTGCACAACAACTCTAGATTTACTGAGTAGAATTTCAAACTATGACAAAGTAGTTATAATCGATGCTGTTAAAACAGGGAAAAGGAAAGTAGGCAGTATTTATAGGCTCAGTCCAAAAGAGTTGAACGAGCCACAACGCTACTCAATCCATAATTTCAATTTATCTAGCACTTTAAAGCTCGGTGAAAAGCTCGGGTTGAAAATACCTGAAATTGTAATATATGGAATCGAAGTAAAAGAGACTGGTTTAAAAGAAGGATTGAGCAAGGCCGTAGAAAAAGCTTTTCCTAAAGCTGTTTCTAAAATTATGACTGAATTATTGAAATGCTAAAAAAGCAAGGTGGAAAAAAATGGATAAAATATTAATGGCTCACGGCGCTGGCGGCGAGCTTATGAATGCGCTGATAAAAGATTACATACTCAAATATTTAGGCAACGAAAGTGCTGACATAGACGTACCGCTAGAAGCGCTTGACGACTCAGGAGTTATTAAAGATATTGCTCTTACTACAGATTCATACGTAGTAAAGCCCATTTTCTATCCTGGCGGCGATATAGGCTCTTTAGCAGTTGCAGGTACTGTGAACGATTTAGCTGTAATAGGCGCAAAGCCAATTGCGCTATCGACAGCTTTTGTTATTGAAGAGGGTTTTCCATTATCCGATTTCGAAACTATTCTGGCAAGCATTCGTAAAACTTCTCAAAAAGCAGGAGTGAGCATAATTACAGGTGACACAAAAGTTGTTGAAGCTGGAGCTTTAGACCAAATAATGATTAATACTGGGGGAATGGGTATAAGGAGTAAAAGTTTAGCTAAAAATATTGCCGTTATAAAGCGCTATCGACCTTTTAACAGCAAATGGCTTCTGGATTCTAATATTCGTGTGGGCGATAAAATAATAATCTCAGGCTCTATTGCAGAACATGGTATTACTATACTTTCCAGTAGGGAAGGCTATGGGTTTGAGAGTAAAGTGCAATCAGACACTGCGCCACTAAATAAAATTATCGATAAAATTCTAAATATAGGAGGTATTGTAGCAATGAAAGACCCTACTAGAGGGGGTCTAGCAAATGCCTTAAACGAATTTGCAGATAAGTCTAAGGTAGGAATATTAATTGAAGAGGATAAAATCCCTATAAGTGAAGCAGTCAGCAGCGCAGCTGAATTCTTAGGAGTTGAGCCACTTGAGATTGGTAATGAAGGGAAATTAGTAATTGGAGTAGTGAAAGAGAAGGCAGAAGAGGTATTGCAAGCGCTGAGGAAAACCAAAGAAGGGAAGGACGCAGAGATAATAGGGGAAGCGAGAAAAGACATTCGAGGCGTAGCAATGAAAACGGTCGTAGGCGGCAAGCGTATCGTTGAAAGACCTCTTGGCGACCCTGTACCTAGAATATGCTGAGAAGCAACAAAGTAGCAAAATTTTTATAAAACATAGTACGTTAATATTTTTATAATGTGTCTGGGGATACCTGCAAAAGTAGTTGAAATTCGTGGCAACAGAGCTAAAGTAGATTTTGGAAATACTTTTAGAGAAATAAATATTTCATTGGTTGATGTGAAAAAGAATGATTATGTGATTGTGCATGCAGGCTACGCTATACAAAAACTTGATGAAAAAGAAGCTAAAGAGACTTTGAGATTGTTTGATGAAATATTGGAATATGAGTAGTTACTCCGTTACTTATGCGCTAATGCTCTACCTCTTCTAGCTCCTTTTTCCTCTTCATATGCAATTTGTAGCATATTGCGGTTACAATAGCGCCTAAGACTGCTACTGCTCCTATCAGCGCAGTTCCTGGACCAACGCTCGGCGAAAAGTTTACTTCCGCGCTTTTCGTGGGCTCCGTAGCACTTTTACCAACAGAAAATTCCGAGAGCCTCAAAATGTATGTTCTATTCGGATTTGTTTTTATATGATAGTTGAAAGTTCCTGTTCCGTTTGTTAAAGAGATACTGAGATCTTTCTCAGTAGTTGAAGTTAGCTCGATAAATCTACAATCATGAGTTATTTTGATTTCGTCAACGCTGCCTGCAGTTACCGTTGATTCAAAACGATAAGTTGTGCCTTTGAAATCGCCAGGCGCATCCTCTTGATTAGTTTGGAGTGCAACTTTTTCTCCTATATTGTTTTATTAGATTGAGTTTCGGAGATCTTTTTCACTACCAAAAATAGGGTATGTGGTGAGTACTAAGGCTAAAGAGCTGAGTGATAAAATTAAAATCAGCATAAAAGCTAATACTTTTCTTGGCTTGGCTACCTTGCCTCCATTAGCACTATTATTGCCATTCATTGCCACCACCTTGCTATGTTATAGTTTGTCACGGCCTATATATATTATTTCTGGGACAGGGGGCGAACAATTTATCGACGATAAAAAATTACTTCGTTTCCAAAATCTCTATTGCTCTCTTCACCCCTTCTTCTAAATCAGCTAAAAAACTACTTAAAGCTCTGTTTGAGTAAGAAGCTCTATAAAGAATAAACAATCTCAAAATTTTCTCTTCATCAATTACTCTATACTCTTTGGCTTTGTCTTTACCTGAGGTTACAACGAGCTCTTTATCGATTAGTTTTCTCAATGCCTTTGTAATAGTAGAGCCTGACTTTTCAAGAGCTTTGCAAATTCCTACATGCCTAGAATAAGGTTTCTGCAACAAAAACAGCAGAATCTTTCTGGGTACCTTTTGTCTGAGCAGGGGTAGAATTTTCCTTTCTTCAAAAGTTACTTTACTACTAGCAAAAAATCTTCTATGCCCTTCTTCTACAATCGATACTATAACATCACTTTTCTCTAAATATTTTAAATGATGCTCAAGCTGGCCTGTCGCCATATTTAAACTTTTTTGCAGCTCCCTAAAATAAACTCCTGGAGATTTTAGAATGTGCTGAAAAATTTTCATCCTCGGCTCTAGCTCTAAAAGCTTTTTCATTTTTTTATAAATTCTTTTGCCGAAAGAAAAAGCTATCTTTATAAGGTATGAGAAAGATAATAATTTGAGAATGGTTAATGAAAAAGGGGCTATAGAGAGCGAGCTAGAGAGAATAATCTCCCTAATTCTAAAGTCAAAGGGAAAAGAGTGCGTCGTTGCAGATATTGACGAGATTCACTCTTTCAGACTGGAAGTTGAGCTTATTCAGATTCTAACCCGGGTTTATAAAATGAAAGGAATAATTATTTGTGTTAGCAGACCTGCGGGCTATTTGCAAAAAGCGCTTGCGCAGCGCGGTTTGCAAACTGAAGAGCTTTACTTTATTGATACAATCAAATGCCTTTCAGGAGCGCTTGACGAGCAAGAGGTTGCAAGCTGGGTTAAGAATACCTCCTTATTAGGCTCCCCTTTCGATGTTAATGCTATTATAAAGATGCTTAAAGCAAGGGTTAAAAAGATTAAAGCCTCAGAACATTTTATTATGCTAGACAGTATAGTGCCAATAGTGCTCTATTGGGACCCGGATAAGATTGAAGAATTTATAGGGTTGCTTAAAAAGCTGCCAAAGGAATACGGCAGCAAAGTGATCATAACAATACCGAAAACAGCTAAGGAAGTGATGAGATGAAAGAAATTCCAAAAGAAGGAGAGCTTGTGCGCATGAGCACAGGAATACAAGGCTTAGATGAGATGCTAGAGGGTGGAGCGCCTTTTCCTTCCACGCTACTTGTTGCTGGGGGCGCAGGAACAGGTAAAACTACATTTGGGCTTCAGTTCCTTTTTGAAGGTGCGAAGCGTGGCGAGCAGGGTGTTTACTTTACAACCCTATCGGAAACTCCGCAATGGCTCTTAAGATTTACATCAAGGTTTAAATTTATAGATAGAAAATATCTGGGAAAAGAAATTAGGTATGTAGATCTAGGCAAGGTTCTTACTTGGGAGAAGACCTCTCAGTCAATAATAGGTGCAATAGAGAAGGAAATGTCTGCTATAATGCCGCAAAGAGTAGTTATAGATCCTATCACTGTAGTCAAAGATAGGCTTGGTAACGAATACAGGCCTTTTGTTTTCGAGCTCTGCGCTAGACTGAAAAATTGGCAATCGCTAACAATTCTGACCGGCGAGGTCATGCCTGAAGAGCTCTACCCTCTCGAGCTTGCATATACTGTGGATGGTATTGTCTTACTTACTAATATTGAAGAAGAAGGTAGAAGAGTAAGATATCTAGAAATCTTAAAGATGCGCGGTACAGAGCACTTAACAGGAAAATATCAATTCAGCATATCTAAGAATGGGATTACTGTTATACCTGGCTTAAAGTAATCATAAGATCTAAAATTTCTTTAACATAAACAAACTTTGCTCCACACAATAAAATAAAAAACTTTTTAAGAACAAAACTTAATTATCGTTTATGGCACTAAACAAAATTGAGAAGGCTTTAATACACGCGTTATTTGTACATCTGCATCACAATATTGATCAAGTGGTTGACTTTAAAGCAATCGAACAACTGAACCGTAAAGTTAGTAGGATTTGGCCAGGAGCCTTAATAGTAGGGCCGGGAGATGATGCAGCGGTTTTTCAAATGCCTGGTATCAAAGGATCATTCGTTGCTAAAATGGAAAGCCATTGTTCTCCTTGCGTTCCAAGGCCATACGATGCAGCAGCCACCGCAGCTGGAGGAGCTATGCGAGATGTTGTAGCAATGGGAGCAAGGCCAATTTTTCTATTAAATTTTGTCGGGACCAGACCTCCAGAAGAAAAAGTAATAGTTGGTCCTTGTGGTTTCTCAGGTAAATGCAGATGTGGAAAATGTGCGGAGATGACCAGCAAAGAAAGATTAGATCTAATAATGAAAGGGATAAGAGATATGTGTGAAACAATGGGGGTTTTCATCCTAGGTGGCGGACTTTCAACTTCTTTTTCGGATATTGTACCAGCAACAGTAGTAGCAGTAATTGGAAAATTAGTTACTGAAAAATCTCTAACAAAACCTGCCAAGGCAGCTGGTGATAAAATTATTATCATTGGCGAAACCGATAACGATGGAAACGATACCTTGTTTAGGGCAGGATTGGTTAAAGAAATGCGACCAGCCATAGCTCTTTTTAAAGAGGAAATACGAACTATGCAAGCAGCTTTAGCTGCCTTTGAAACTGGTAAAATCAAAGCATGCTCAGACCTAGGGGCAGCGGGCATTGGTGCAGCGGTATGCGAGTCAGCCAGATACGGTGGCTTTGGAGCAAAAGTTAATCTAGCAAAAGTGCCTTTAAAGAGGAGTGATATTACCCCCGAAGAAATTTTAATTTGCGAAACTCAAGCGAGAATGGCTTTGCAGGTCTCTCCAGAAGATGTTGAGGAAGTAATGGAAGCTATTAAATCAAAAGACGGCATAGCGGAGATAATTGGCGAAATTACCGAAGATCAGAAAGAGATTTTTGAATATAATGGTAAAACTGTAGCAGTAATTCCCAATAAACCCTCTAAGGAAACATTAGAAGAACTAAAGTAAGAAAATTAATACGGAGCTTTTCAAAAACACTTTTTCTTTGTGCTTGTGTAGTCGGGCGACAAAAATTTAATACCCAGCAACAAATAACAACCTTGTGGCGAAAGTTTCTCTAGTAAAAGGCAAGGACAGATACCAAAATATTTTGAAGAGCTTGGTTTTGATAGAAAGCGAGCTTAAGCCCGATAACAAAAAAATATTCACTAAACCTAACTTTACCTCTGTAACTAGACAGCTAGCTGCAACTCATGTTGATGCGGTGCTCGCAGTGTTAGATTTTATCAGCAAGTTTAATGTAAAAGAAATTGTTATTGGTGAAGGCTCAGGTACTGGGGATACCTTTGCAGGGTTTAGAAATTTTGGCTATCTTAAGCTGAGGAAAGATTATGAGGTTGAACTTCTTGACCTTAACCAAGATGAATATGAATTGGTTGAAATTTTAGATGAGAATTTTAACCTCTTCAAAATAAGAGTTGCAAAAACGGTGCTAGAATTTGATTACCGTGTTTCTATCAGTCCTTTGAAAACCCATGATTTCGTTATCCTAACTTTAGGACTAAAAAATCTAGTTGTAGGCTCTGTGGTTAGTGAAGATAAAAGATTTATTCGTCAGGCTATCTCTGGTATTGCGAAACTACAGGATTGGGAAGTCTTAATGTTAATAAAATTGAGATTTTAGGTGAAAAACCGGAAGGGGTGAAAAAGAAGTTCAAATCTCATCAAACTTATGCTGAGCAACGAAATTGGAAAATAAAGAACGAGAAGGAAATTTTGAGAAGGTTAAACTCTCTTGAGTTATAGTCGCAGCCTTGTCAACTCTTATTTTGACACACTCTTCGCTTCTCACAACAAAAAATAAATATCACCTTCTACAAAGAATATAACACATGAGAAAAATACCATTTCTTATAGTGGTGCTACTACTCTTATCACTTTTCAGCTTCAAGTCTGATTTTGTAGGCTACAGCGCTGAGGGAAAGCCTAAAGTAGATGCTGAAAAAGACCTATCTGATTTGAACCTTTGTGTTTTTTTAAAAATTGATGCAAAGCAATGTCTCGAATACAACCTTCCTTCAGATCGTTATCTGATTGTTAAGGGCAAATGTTATGATTACATAGCGTGTGGGGAGTTGGGGCTGTTAACAAATCCTGGAGAGCCGTCATTACCAGGAAAGTGCTGGGTCATCGAGCTACCGAAAGGAGTTACGAATGTAACTGTCGCAGCTTTAGGAGGAAAGTATGTAGAGGTCAATGAAAGAGTTAATTTAAAACATGTGCCTAACCCGAGAATGCGAATTAAAGATTTTAGCGGAGCGACGTTTGCGCCAAGCTTAAAAAACAAGAGCTTGTCTAATTATAATTCTTCTCGCTTCTTTCCTGGAAAAATTATTTCCTATCAAATAGGCGAAGATAATTTTCATACATATCTGTACGTAAAATACTATCCTGTTCAGTACATCCCGAAAGAGAAAAAAGCGATAATAATTACCCAGGCGAGAATAGGTATAGATTACGATGAGGCGGCAAGCGCTTCTCCTCGCACAAAAGCATTAGTTAGCGAGGCCGAGTGTCTAATTATTTCTCCACCCGCACTCTACGCTGAGGCAAAAAAACTCTCTGATTTCCACGAATTGAACGAAAGCATACCAACTGCTATAGTGAACACAACGTGGATATGGATTAATTATCCAGCTGCTAGCGACCCACCTTATCCGGGATATAAAGACAACCCGCCAAACAAAGATAAGATCAAAAATTACAATTATACTTTAGCAAAGAAAATCATAGCCTTCATTAATGATACTTCTGCCCATCCGAACCTTAAGTATGTAGTGTTGTTTGGAAAAGCCTCAGATGTTCCACCAAGCTATTTTTGGTATGACGAAAACTTCTATAATTACTTCGGAAATGCCTATGGGCCCTATAATTACTGGGTACCCACAGATATCTTTTATGCATCGCCGGACTACGATCTCGTACCAAACTATCAAGTTGGAAGAATATCTTTGAATGCATCTGGCAGCGAGTACGAGTTTGTAGTAAGTAAGCTAAAAGCATGGTATGAGAACTGCTCCTACGAGTGGTTTAAGAATGTATCTCTTGTTGCTGGCAACTGCTTCGATGGCTGGGAGTTCTGGGGAGAGCTAGAAACAAGCCATTATATAAATCTAGGCTGTATGAACGGTATGACGATAAAAAAATATTATCTCACAGACAATAATAATACTCCTGAAAAAGTTCGCGGTGTGTATGCTAACGATTCTGGTTTTATATGGCATGATTCGCACGGCTCCGGTGACGAAATGTGGGACCGTACTCTGGATGGTGGCTGGATGATGCAAATCGGTACAAAAAACCTTACCCAGCTTCCTTCAAACTCTAAAAACCCTATCCTGCTCTCGCCAGCTTGTATGAACGGCGCTTTTGATCCTAATCTGATGGTGAACGATTTGTACGGCTACGTTCAACCTTATTCTTTCGGTATGGGGATTTTAAATTCTACTGCAGGTGGAATAGCATATATAGGTGGCTCCAGAATAAATTTCGGCGGCTGGGGTTTGCATTTTGAAAACGGGACTGTGGTCATAGATCAAATTGGGTACATGGACGGTATGATAGGCTACGTTATTAAAGCGTATCACGAAGGCAGTACAACGCTTGGCAATCTTACAACAAATGCTCTAAAAAACTATCTAATAAATGAGGATATGAGTTTCTGGGTCAATAAAAGGACTGTATTCGCACTTACTTTGCTTGGAGACCCAGCGCTTAAAATACCAAAACAAGAAGCTGGGAATTTTTATAATAAGCCTGCAGTAAATATTACAAACCCTACTAAGATTTGGACTGACAGTGAAGGAAATACTATCCCAATAATTGGTTTAAACGAAACGAAAATCAATTGTTCTACAAACTCAAGTAAAGTTAAAATGAAGATCATAGACCCAAGCTGGAGCACGCAAAAAACAGAAAACATCACAACTAATAACGTTACCCATTTTAGTTTTATACCTAATCAGCAGGGAGGAGTATGCATAAGATGTATTGGCGATGATGAAAAGGAAACATGGGTTTATGCTGCACCGCAAAAGCCAGGGAAGGTATTAGTTGTCGATCCTCTTGGGAAAGGGGATAGATATGGGAGGTATTATGAGCACGCTCTTAATAACAACCACTACCCATATACTTATTGGGATAAATATCTATTAGGGGTGCCTGATAACCCAACTAGCGATGAGTATCCTGTAGCGATATTCTTCACAGCTGACGCATATGGTTATGCTGTCTATCCAGAAGAAAGAGATTGGATTAAGCGGTATCTCGATAGAGGTGGGAAACTACTTATTAGTGGCCAGGACATAGGGTGGGATGCTAATGCCTACGGCTATCTTGGCTGGTTTAACACATATTTGCACGCTACCTATGACTACGATTGGGAATCAAATAGTGAAAATGTGGTAGGCGTTTCTGGCGATGCTATAGGTAATGGCTTATCTTTCACTATCACAAACGATTTGTACCCTCTGTTGCCAGACGAAGTTGGTGCGATTTCGCCAGCTACACCAATATTAAACTACACATCTAACCATGGAGGTAGTGCTTCAATCTATACTGCAGGTGTAAAATATGCTGGGAGTAACAAAACGGTTTATTTAGCATTTTCCTTTGAAACTATAAGTAGCGAAAGTACTAGAAACG
Source organism: Candidatus Thermoplasmatota archaeon (assembly GCA_030018475.1). NCBI lineage: Archaea > Methanobacteriati > Thermoplasmatota > Thermoplasmatota archaeon. Next base: position 43,012 of record JASEFT010000003.1, on the reverse strand, counting down.
AACTTCTGGAGCGCTCGCTTAGATGGCTTGTGCTGCCTGATTTCACTTTAAGCTCTGCAGATATTTCGTTTGAGCCTGAGGAGCCTGTAGAAAATACTACCGTTAAGATCAACATTACTATTCACAATTCTGCTGCAGGCAATCTCTCAGTACCAGTGCAGTTGTGGGAAGGAGAACCAAGCATCGGTAAAAAGATGGGTGAGGCAAGCGCTTCGCTGCTACCCTGGAACTCAACTAATATTTCATTCGATTGGAAAGCCACACCTAAAGGCCTCCACGATATTTATGTAACCATAGATTATGATAACGTCGTTAAGGAAGGAAACGAGACAAATAATAACGCATCTAAAACTCTTAATGTTTTAGCTGGTGAGCTCTTTACCCATAACTTTTCCGTAGGCTGGAATTTGGTTTGCATACCTGTAACTAATAATTACCGAAATGCAAAAGCTTTGATAGAGAATATTACCTGGTGTGAAGCCGTTTCCAAATGGAATTTATCAGCTCAAAAATTTGAAGTTTATAAGCTCGGCAGTGAAAATAATTTTGAGTTAGAAGCTGCTGGGGGTTACTTTGTTTATGTAACTCAAAATTCTACTCTTAATGCCAGTGGCACGCAAATAAATATTACCCCAAGTCTGGTATCCAAATGGCAATGCTTTGGAGTGACAAATAATAGTTATCCGGATGCCGAAGCGCTAGCTCAAAACATTACAGGTTGTAAAGCAGTAGCTTACTGGGATAATGCGTTGGGGAGGTTCGTCGTACATATCAAAGGCATAGGGATTAGTAATTTCTCGGTGAAACGAGGAGTAGCATATCTTATTTGGCGCGATTGACTGACAAAACTGTAGTTTTTATAATGTTGCTAACCCATTTACTACTTTATGACTTTCATAACTGAGCTTAAAGAAGAGGTAATAAAAGAGGTAGACAACTTAAAACAAGAGCTTTTTGAGCTCAGCAGATTTATTCACTCAAATCCCGAACTTGGGTTAAAAGAATACAAAGCATGTAAAAAGATTGCAGAAATTTTGAAAGTACACAAATTTAAAGTAAAAATCGGAATTGCAGGCTTACCCACTGCTTTTAGAGCGACCCGTACTTGTAAAGGCAAAGGTTATACTATTGCGTTTCTTGCAGAATACGACGCTCTGCCAGAAGTAGGGCATGGCTGCGGGCATAATATTATAGCAAGCGCTAGCACAGGAGCTGCTCTCGCGCTGAGCAAACTCATGCACAAGCTTAATGGGAAAATAGTTTTGCTCGGCACGCCCGGCGAAGAAGGCAAAGGTGGTAAAGTGATAATGCTAAAAAAAGGAATTTTTAAAAATATAGATGCAGCTCTAATGATTCATCCTTCTGACCAAACAATTGTTGCCAGGGAAGCTTTGGCTGTGCGTGAATTAAAAATTGAATTTTATGGTAGAACAGCTCATTCTGCTAGCGAGCCTGAACTTGGTATAAATGCGCTTGACGCTGTAATTCAGACTTTTAACTCAATAAATGCGCTAAGGCAACATGTGCGCGAAGATGTGCGAATACATGGTATAATAACAAAAGGTGGTGTTGCGCCTAACATCGTGCCTGATTATGCTTCTGCCCAGTTCTTGGTAAGAGCTTTGGATGACAAATATGTGGAAGAGGTGCTTGAAAAAGTTAAAAACTGCGCTTCGGCTGCAGCTAAAGCCACAGGCGCAAAATTAAGAATAACTATGGGTATAGGGTACAAAGCTAAGAAAGTAAATAAAAATTTTTACGAGCTTTTTAGAAAAAATCTGTTAAAGCTTGGTATTAAAACTAAAGCTCCTCCCAAGCACGGAGGTCTTGGCTCATCTGATATAGGTGACGTGAGCCAAGTATTGCCATTAATACATCCTTATCTAGCAATTACAAGAAAAGGCACGAGAGGTCATTCTAAAGAATTTGCAAAAGCCGCGATTTCTAAAAGAGGCTATGAAGCTTGCCTGCTCGGCGCGAAAGCGCTTGCAATGACCGCTATTGATCTTTTGACTACTAACGCTATGGAAAAAGTGAAGGGGGAATTTAGAAGAAGGTAGAACAGCCGTAGGCTCTTTTCCAAGCATAGATATTATTAGCTTCGCAAAGAGATTGGTTTTTTTGCACTCTTTTTTGTCAGCAGCACTACTCTACTGTCTTCCTTTTCCATTGCAATCCTATACCCAGTTAGAGAAGATAATTTTTCTGCAAATTCTTTTATCTTAGTATGACTCGGCATGTTTGCAAGCGCCATTCTCTGTCTTGATGAGCCGACAAACATGTATGCCTTGCATTCTATGAAATCCGGCTCTGCTAAACAGTCGAGTTTTGCATACTGCTCTTCATTGCATATATTCCAACCGTCAACTAACGTGTGTCGGATCACAGTTCTTGTGTCCAAAGAGCGCAGGATTTCAAGTGAAGCTTTGATTTTAGACCAGCCGTTTGAAATTATTGGGTTGCATAGCTTTTTGTAAATAATCTTGTTTGGAGCGGAAATTGTAATATAAAGCTGCGTTGGTAAAGGAGAGAGTTTTTCTAGCGATTCAGGCACTGTGCCATTAGTTACAAGAAATGAAGTCATCCCTTTTTTATTGCATAGCGCTATCAAAGCCCCCAACTTCGGATAAAGTGTAGGTTCTCCAGCTAGAGATATTGCTACATGGTTCGGCTCTTGCGCTTCCCTCCATAATTTCAGATTGCATCTTTCATCGCCTTTGAAGCCAGAGAGGAGCAAGCGCTGCGCCTTTATGCCCTCTTCGAGAATCAGTTCTGGCTCGTCGTATATGTGGAGATATGGCTCTGTAGCACCTTGGTACCGCCAGCAGTAGAGGCAGTTTTGAGTGCATTGGCTGATTGCAGGCGTGATCTGCAGGCATCTGTGCGACTGCATACCATAGAAAAATTCTTTGTAGCACACCCTGCCGTAGAATAATTTCTGGCGCATCCAATGACATAATTTTACTCCTGAATGCACGCCGATAATTTTGTAGTGCTGCCTCTGAAATATTTTCCGTACCTCATCATCCATACTGATAAATAACATTTGGGGATTATTAGATTTTAGCTTTAGTCTGTAGGAATGCTTGATAATTCTTCAGTATAAAAAGTAATAGGAATACCTTGATAGTTGCAATCTCCACATACTAATATCCCTAAAGTATCAGTGCATCTTGGTATTAAACCATCAGAAATCGTTCTTCCATGTAAATTTTTGCTACCACATTTCAGACATGCCTTAATCATATTTTAAATTTATTTCACTTCTCTTCTTTCATATACACAGTCCTTATCGGGAACGGTATTACTATACCTTCTTGCTTGTAGCGCTTGTGAAGCGCTTTTATAAACTCATGTGTAACAAGATACTTATCTACAAACTCGTTCACGCGGAGGATTACAGTAAAATTTATACTGAAATCGGAAAACGTATGGTATCTGATAAAAGGCTGAAACTCTTTATTCCCACCAGGCGTCTTCGATAGTACTTCTTTTGCAACTTCAATAGTTACCCTTTCTACCTTTTCTAAATCGCTATTATAGCTCACGCCAACCTGCACAAGACAAGCCATTTCTTTTTCAGGTGTGTAATAATTTGTAATTGTTGAATTTGCAAGCTTCGAGTTTGGTATTACTATAATGTTATTCGGCAAAGTTCTGATTTTTGTACTTCTCCACCCTATATCACTCACGTAACCGTCTTCTCCGTTTTCAAGTCTAATATAATCTCCAACCCTTATAGGACGGTCTGCCATGATGTAAAAACCTGCGAAAAAATTAGAGAGTGTTTCCTGCAAGGCAAAGGCTACTGCTATTCCCGCAATGCCCAATGTAGTAAGCAAAGGAGTAATAGAAATGCCAAGCTTATCAAATATTATCATTAAGCATATAAGATATATTACAAGCTGGAGCACTCTTTGGATAACCGGGGCTGTAGTTTTTATCCCTGGATATTTTATAGATTCGTATTTAATCAAGCCAGCAACGATTTTTACGATGCAATAGCCTATTACGAAAACCACAGTGACAAATAGAGAAGGGTGAATATAGCCACTAACATCAGGAGGTAATTTTATGTATTGCAGTACAAACCCCATTCCTGCAAGAATGAATACTATTACAACTGGAGTTCTTATGGCGCTTATCACAACGTCATCAATCTTAGTCTTAGTGCGCTTAGCGAATTTTACAATATAAGTATCAAGAGCCCATCTAACAGCGTAGCCTACGAGAATAAAAAGTATGAGCGCAAGTGTCAGCATTATATAGCTTGAGTATTGCGACAGGAAATTTGCAATTTCTGCGAACATATTTGTGATATAACACTGAGGCAATTTAACGTTTTTCATCCTATCGAAAATATTATTAATTTCTACAATTCTTCAAAATCAATGAAATATCTTTTTAGCGCACCTCAAGAGCTCAATATTCTATTGAAAAAGCGAAACAAATTTATCATGCTCGATTACGATGGCACGCTTACACCAATAGTTGAAAAGCCGGAACTCGCTGTTTTACATAAGGATATGAACATTATTTTAAAAAAGTTAGCTGCTAAATATCCAATTGCGATAATAAGCGGAAGGTCTTTAAAAGAACTGAAAAATTTAGTTAAAGTAGACGGTATTTACTATGCAGGCAATCACGGCTTTGAGATAAGTAATGATACTGAGTACATTCACCCAAGTGCTGCCTTAACTCAACCAATAATCAGAGAAGTGTGCTCTAAGTTAGATAGAAAATTAAAAAGAATAAAAGGAGTAATTGTAGAAAATAAAGGTTTAACCGCAAGTGTTCACTATAGGATGGTTTCAGAAAAATATGTTGAGAGCTTAAAAGCAAGTTTAAGAGAATTCCTAAAGCCTTATCTTGAACGAGGGAAAATAAGAGTAACCAGAGGTAAGAAAGTATTCGAGTTGCGCCCTAATATTGATTGGGACAAAGGAAAAGCAATTGAGTGGCTCGTTAAAGTAACGAATAAAGAGGCTTATTTACCTTTATATATAGGCGATGATAGAACTGACGAGGACGCTTTTCTAGTACTGCGCGAAAAAGGGCTTGGGATTTTAGTCACTCTTTATAAAAAGGAATCATTCGCAAAATATTTTGTAAAAAATGTTGCTGAGGTGGAAAAATTTCTTAACTTCTTGCTTTAAGTAACTACCTCTCTAAACACTTTCCAAATCTTTTCTAGATTATGCTTTAGGTAACATGCGTGCGCACTCTTTGCGCCTTTAATACCCAGCTCCAAAGCTTTTCTAGGATGCGAAAATAATAAAGAGATTTTAGTTGCGAGTTCATCACTATCTTTAGCTTTGAAAACATATCCATTCTTTCCCTCTTTTACTAACTCAGCTACGCCTGCACTTTCACTAACAACAACAGGCGTTTCATAAAGCCAAGACTCTATGACCACAAGCCCGAAACCTTCGACTAAAGATGGCAGTACAGTAACGTCAGCCCTTGTATATGCGCATTCCAGATCTTCCTCACTTGCATACCCAGTAAATATTAATTTCTTACTTACTTTATGTGCTTTAGCAATTCTTTCCAACTCATCATGCCATTTCGTTCCTTTGGGCCTTCCAAGACCGCCTCGCTTTGCAGATGAAAAACTACCATCGCCTACAAGTAGCAATTTAGCTTCCGTGAATTCTTTAACAACTTTCCCGAGAGCTTCCACAGCAATATTCTGACCTTTCATGGGGTCTAATCTTGCAACTACAAGTATTATTTTATCTTTATCTTTAATACCAAATTTTCTGCAGAAATCATTTAAGGCTTGCTTTGATGGCTTCTTATAAGTTCTCTCATCTATATGCGGGTATATCTGACAAACCCTTCCTTTGAATCCTGCTTTTAAAAGACTTTCTTTATACTTACTGCAACTCACTATTACCGCATCGTAATGACTGAGATATTTTAGCAAAAACTCGCGCCATTCAGGCAGTAATTTTTCTAAGTAAACTGGTATGTGCCATCTAAAAACCTTAGGAGCCACAGGTCCTAGCATTGAGCCTACTAAAAGCTGCTGAAAATCATGTAGATAGAAAAGATCGAAGTCATGCTTTAGATGAAGATCGAGCATTTTTTGTGCGCAGAGCCAGTTATAGCGTGCGAAATCTGAAAAATAATGTGTGTGAATACTCATTTCGCCTAAATAATGCACATTGCGCCACATGCATTCTTTAAAATGGCCGTAGCCCAATAGCTCATGAGGCTCTATCTCAAAGCGATGTAAGAATATTTCTTTATCTATAACCGATACCTCAGGACCTATAGGATTCAAGGAAACCCAGTGGGGTTTATGGATTAATTTTCTCCCCCTTAGCTCTTTAAGGAGCGGATAGAGCATTCTGGTTACTCCACCTGTAGCGAAGTCGTAATCTTCGCCTCTTACAAGGAGCTCTATTGGCACAGCCTCAGGTAGCTCGCTGTATTTTTCAAACAACTCCTCAGCACTGACTTTAAATCTAACCAATGGAGTTTGCGAATTAACACATATTCTTAACATTAATGCTCAACATAACTTTGATGCTTTAAATCATTTTCGTTAGACGTGGTCGTCGAAAAAATCTAAATTTTTAGTGCCCAGCCAGCATAACAATAACTTATATATCGAAAACGACAAAAATAAAGAACGAGCTTATAATCAGCCAAATGTTAATGTTTATATACATGATGAAGAATTGTAATTTCACAGATGAATAACTACACTGCCAAAGGGCCATTTGTATTCTACACGCGATTCAATCTTGCAGAATTCATCGGCAGAAAAGCAAAAAATTTAAACGAGCTTTTGGAGGGTATAAAAAATGTCTCAGGCTCTGTAATTTATTATCATACATATAACTTTTTGTATCTACATCATTATCTAACGCCCCAGCCGCCTAGCGAATTCGCTTTTTGGGTATCTAACGTACTACATGATGAAGAACTAGGTGAAACGCTATCTACAATCGACCCAACAAACTACTCAACAATTGCTGATTTGAGAAAAGATATTATTTCTAAGATAGAAAAACATATTACCAAACATCCAGAAAAAGCACAAAATAGTGTACCGTCTGGTATGGAGTTTTTCTTTAGAAAAGCTGTCACATTCATCGTTCCAACACGTTATTCGGCACATAATCTGCAGGAATTTGTAGAGTGTCTAAAGAAGATCAGTATCAACTCACTATGTTTCCATATAATTGAATCTACTCTTAGGTTAGAGCGCGGGAAAAATGATTTCTCGAATTGGCTTGAAAATAGTGTTGAGGATACAGTACTTGCAGAGAAAGTTGCTCGCATAGATATTTACAGATACACACTAGAAGAGTTGCGAGAATTGCTTATTAAGATGATAGGGGGCGTTCAAAAGCAGTGAATAACATCTCACAGTATAAACCGATTGTAGGCGAAGAAGTAATTGAAGATCTTTATTTACTAGCTGAAAAGTTATCCGGTAAGGTCATACAAAATATTAGTGCTACCGCTGTAGGTGGGGGCGTTGCAGAAATTTTGCACACAATAATACCCCGTCTAAAAGATTTAGGTGTTGACGCACGTTGGGACTTAATTAAAGGTGGTGAGGATTTTTTTAAAGTTACCAAGAAACTCCATAATGCGCTTCATAACAGATACGCAGAGATTTTGGAAAAAGATTTTGAGATTTATTTGACAACTATAGATAAGAATGCCAAAGAAATCTCTTTTTATGGAGATATCATATTTGTGCACGACCCTCAACCGGCGGCATTAATCCAAAAGAAAGCAGAGCTACATAGTAAATGGATTTGGCGCTGCCATATTGATTTATCAGAGCCTCAAGAGCACGCTTGGAACTTTCTAAAAAAATTCATAACTCAATACGATGCATCTGTGTTTACAGCATCTCAGTTTGCGCAACCATTACCAATACCGCAAGTTATAATACCCCCATCAATAGATCCACTTAGCGATAAAAACAAAGAGCTGTCGGAGCATTTCATAGAACGCATATTGGATAAACACGGCATAAAGCGTGAGAAGCCCATAATCACACAGGTATCGCGGTTCGATAAACTCAAAGACCCCTTGGGAGTGATTGAAACTTATAGAACTGTAAAGAAATCCATTGAGTGCCAGCTTTTACTCATCGGTGGAAGCGCTGCGGATGACCCAGAGGGTAGTGCAGTATTAGCAGAAGTAAATGAAAAAGCCACAGTAGATAGAGATATTCACATACTCACCGATTTGTATGATGAAGAAGTGAATGCTTTGCAACGGGCATCTGATGTAATACTGCAGAAATCTATCAAAGAAGGCTTTGGATTAACTGTGACCGAAGCGCTTTGGAAGGAGAAGCCTGTAGTAGCTTCCGCAACTGGCGGCATACCATTACAAATTAAGCACAATGTAACAGGCCTTTTATGTCATAGCATTTCTGGTGCTGCCTACTGGGTTAAACAGCTACTTAAATATCCTAAATACGCTAAAGAACTTGGAAGGAATGGTAGGGAGCATGTAAAATATAACTTTTTAATTACAAGACATATCAAAGATTGTATGCTTCTTTTCCTCTCTATGGATAAGCAGGGTGATATCATCCAACTGTAGGTAGTACTTTGGAAAAAATTGAAAGGTAGTACAACAATTTCTTTTTAAGAAAAGAAATGATTTTCATAGAAACTTTTAAATTCTCTTAAATCCTACTTCTATTCGGTGAGTGAAAAAATGGCGGAAGTTTTGAAAGCAAAAAAGAGCGCAGTTAAAGGTAGCGGTATTGCAAGAATAAATACAGAGATTGCAAAAAAGCTTGGAGTCAAAGCCCGTGATAGCATAGAGGTGCGCAAAGGCGATAAATTCCTATATTTAAAAGCAGTTGCCGACAAGCTTATAGCAAAAAACGAAATTTCGATTAGGGGAGATGATTTAATGAAATTAGGCGCTGCTGAAGGCGAAGATCTAACTGTAACGAGGGTAATACCTGCAAAAGAGATTATAAAGAAAAGGGTTGAGAAGGCAAAGGTAAGAGTAAAGAAAATAAAAGAGAGGGTAAAGAAAAGAGTAGAGAAAGCAAAAAAGAAGCTGAAGAAAATAGCTAAGAAGAAAAAATAATTTCTTTTTTTATTTTGCAGGAAAAAGCATAAAAGCCAAGCCTAGCAATATACAAGGTGCTATGAGTCCTATTTCGAATCCGCCTATCTGTCTTGTACCGTCTGATACGTAGTAGAGTATATCATTTAAAAGCGAAGTAATCAGCACTAAAATTAAGTAAGATGAAAATGCGATCAAGCATCCTCTGACAATTCTAAATTGCCATTCCCCAGATATTTTTTGTTTAGTTCGCTCTAACTCTTTCAGTCTTTCATCCCATCTAAAAGCTTTATAAATCTCTTCTAGAGCTATTTCTTCTTCCATCTGACCTTTTTAACAATTCCTTTGAGCTTAACAAGCTTTCTGCCTTTTCCTTTCCTGACTTCAGGCTCTGCCGTTTTTATAGCTTTTCCCGGCTTCACACTCTCCCTACATAATTTTATTACCCCAGAGCATGCAAGACAACCTCGCTCTTTACTATCCCAGCACTGCGCTCTGCAAATCCATCTACCGCAGAAAGGGCATTGAGTAATTTTAGCTCTTTGTATTACTCCTTTACACAAATCGCATACAAAATTATCTAAAGAAAGAATATCTGATTTTGGCGCTTCACCCTGCTCTCGAATTTTAGTAATTTTACTTATTACAAAATCGTAAAGTTTTTGTTCCCTTGCTTTCATTGGCTACAAAATACTTTACACTAATAATAATTCTTTTGCTTAGCACCAAGTTTAAGTATTGAGTTACAAATTTAGTAGTATGGTAAATATAGCGGAAATTTGCAAAAAGTATGATGTCAATGAGCGCATCATACGCGAGATTATAAGATTGCAAGCTGTTAATAATAAAACTCAGAGATTGAGAGAAATAGAGGATTTGTTAGATGATTCTTAAAGAACTTGAGTTAGAAAACTACAAAATATTCTACGGCAATAACGTACTCAGATTCGATGGTAATAAAAAGATTTTTGTTATTGAAGGTATGAATGGGTATGGTAAATCAACCTTAGTTGAAAGTATATTGTTCGCGCTCTATGGAAAAGCTTCTGGCAAGGTTATAAACGAATATGCAACTCAAAGAAACGAGAGTTTTTGTAGAGTAAATTTAGAATTCGAGCATGACGGTAATAGTTACAGAGCAGAGCGTAAAATAGTAAATGGAAAAGAAGATTTTACATTAAAAGTTAACGGCTCTAAAAGCTTGCTAAAAATTGAAAATATAATTCCTGAGAGTATAGCCAAGTTCTCAATAATGGACTGCGAAAAATTTGCGCGAGTTATTGGCGGACTTAGTTTTGAAGAGATCTGGGGCATAAAAGAACTTAAAGATGCTAAAAATGATTTAGAACTCTTAAAATCCAAATTAGAACGCTCGCTAAGCAAGTTTGAAAAAATGAAGTTAGTAGTTAAGAAAGCGCTTGGACTCGAAGTTAATAGATTAGAAGCTCGTAAGCTAGAGAAATTAGTAACGGAAGAAAACAAAAAAATAAAGATTTTGAGCTCTAAAATCGATGAGTTAGAAACGTTAAGCAGAGCGAAAGAGTTTTTAGAGAAGGAAAAGGAGTTTAGGCAAAATTTTCAGGCGCTTATTTTAAAAACTCTTTTAGAGGAGGCTGTGAAAGTAATTTTAAAAAGGAAAGACGAAGCTATAAAAGCGCGTTTAAAGCAAGGTCGATTATCTGCGGAAAGAGAACTTTTAGAGAAAATATTGGCTGAAGAAAAATGTATATGCGGTAGCAAACTATCAACTTCGCATTTCGGCAAGCGTGAAATAGCTAGTTTAGCGAGCAGGTTAAGAAAGGAAGAGGAGCTTTTTGCAAGTCTACCACTTGAAGGATATGCACAAAGTAGCTATGAACTGAATTCAGCAGCTGAAAAAACAAGAAACTTGAAAATTAATGTAGAAGAGTTAAAAAAAGAGCGAAAAGAGCTTTTACATGCTATTCCTAAAGCTAGGAATTTAAATTTTGCTGATTTGACTAAAAAGCTCGAAGAGCTTAAATTAGAGAGGAAGGCAAGAGAGCTTAGAGTGATAGAACTTGAAGAAGAGTATAAGAATGTAGCGAAAAAGATTAGAAAATTCAAGTCTAGGAGCAGGAAAAATATCTTGCTGAAAATTAGAAAATTAGAAAATTTGATATGCGCATTTGACGAAATTATAGAATGCAAAAGCAGAGAAGAAAGTGCAGCTATGACTGAGAGGGCATCTCATACCCTAAAGCGACTTACAAACAAGCCTGCGGAATATGAAGGAATAGCATTAGATAGTACTGGAAAACTAGAAATGTTAGGAAGCGCTTTGGAAAGACTCTCAGATGGAGAGCTACAAATAGTAGGACTGTCACTAATTGCAGGGCTTAGTAACGAGTTCCTTGTTATAGATGCGCCTTTTACAAGACTTGATAGCATTCACAAAAAGAACTTAATTGCAAACTTACAAAAATTAGCCAATCAGCTAATAATTTTAGTTACAGATGAAGATTATAAAGATATAAAAGAATTTGCAGATAGCTCTTGGGAGTTAGTTCACAACGAGACTATAAGGAGCTCGAGAATAAAATGCATATCTTAATAAGTAAAAATTTTAATTCGAAAATATCGCGACTACTCGAAAAAGGTATTCTTAGTAGTAAAGAAGAAGCTGTAGAAGTGGCTTGCACACTTGGCTTAATTTATAACGAAAAGAAGACTATCAAAGATCGTGTAGCTCTAGAGCTCGATAGCTTTGATGAAAACAAAATTTTTGCTGTTATTGCAAGCGCTAGAAATCCTAAACTTATAACTGAGCAAGAAGTCATCTCAGAGCTAGAGAAATACATAGAATCAGGAAGTCTGAGATTAGATGAAAAATTCGATTTTTACGAAGTTTACGATAGCATCAAAAAGTTAGATTTCGGGCTGTTTTAGATTTTAACGAAAATTATATATCACATTAAAGACTTACATATGTTGCGGGGTTGGAAAAATGGTAAAAGGCAAAGGTATTATAGAGCGTGCGAAAGCAGGTTTAAGAGCCCACCCTGTAGCAATATCTAAAAAAGTAGATATCTACTTAAGCGAGCGCTTACCCGAGCTTATGGACGAGTACAAACTAGCGACTAAGCGCGACCTTGAGGATATAGACAAAAGATTTGTAGGCTATGAAACAGAGATTTCGGAGATTGACAGTTGGAAATCAGAAACTATAAAACGCGTTGATAATATTGAAAAAAGGGTAGAAAGGGCGGAGATTAAATATGGAGTGAAAGGGTGAATTGAAAATGGATGTTGAATTCTTGTATGGGTTCTTGTTTGCAATAGTGCTTCTTATTGCGATTGCGATTTGGCTCTGGGCTATGTGGCGAATAAAGAAAGCAATAGTACCTGTACCCAGTCATGTCGAGTTGTATTTCGATGAGCATTTCAAAGATATAGTTAAAGAATGGGATTTGCAGTCAAGAGCTGACGTTAAAACGTGGTGTGCAGAAATTGGTAAGAAGCTGGATTCTATAGGTAAAGGGTTAGAAAAAATCAAAAAGTTCAGAACAAGCTTCGAGCCACGATTAGAGAAGTTAGAATCCACATTAAATAAACTAGAAGCAGCTTAAAAGGGAGAGAGAAATGTTGAGTGAAATCGGAGCTGCAATTGCAGCCAATTTTGTTCTTCTAGCAGTACTCATAGGCATGATAATATTAGTAATCGCTATAGGAAGAACTATAGTGAAAGTTAAGAGTGCAAAGCAGGCTGCACGATTAGCAGAAATAGGCTTGGACGGTAAAAAACTTGAAATTCTGTCGAAAAAAGCTTATTTTGAAGGCTTGAAAAACGCATCTGTAATTCTCAGTGATGAGGAGCGCGAAAGGGTAGAATCTACAAAAGCAGACTCAGCTGTACTGTCGCGAAGAACTGTTGGATTAATGAACGAAATTGAAGCTCGCACACAAAGACTTGAGATAGGTCATGATCTTGCAAGGCTGACAGATACTCTAAATAAAGTAAAGAAATATGAAAGAGGGTTGTTTAGAAACATAGGTGGTGATTAAAATGGAATATAGCACAGAAGCGGAAGTGCCTGTAGAGTATGGGCGTGAAAGTGTTTGGGAAAGAATAAAAAAATTCTTTATAGGCGAAGAAGTAGTTCACGCACCTGAAGTAGCGTATAGGAGAAGGCTCTGGGATTCTAGAATTGAAAGATACTTAGATGAGAATTTCGATGACTACATTGCAGAATATAATTTAGTAACTAAAAACGACTTGCTAGTTTACGAACAAAGATACAGTGCTATGGATGAGAAGCTAAAATTACTTGACGATTTTACCTTAGATATAGATGCAAAAGTTACTGGTTTAGAGCGAAGGGTAGAAGTTATAACTAAAAAGAAAAAATGAGAGAAGCTGAAGATAAAAGATTGGAAGGCTCACTTGTCAGCTATGTACTTGCACAAGAGGATTTGGAGCTGAGACTTGAAGATTTAAGAAAATTTCTCAGAGCTATCAATATTGAATTAGACCTTGAAACTTTAAGAAAAGAAGTTTACAATACAAAAAAATGCATTGCTAAAAAAAGAGAATGGGCGGAACTTGAAGCGAGATTATTTACGAAGGAAGGTACTGTAAGAAAATATAGATTCGGCTCTGATTTCTGTCCCAAATGCAAAATGTATAAAAACTACGAAAAAGAATGCCCTTACTGTAAATATTTAGAAATGGCTAAATAGGTGATAAAAAATGTTGCTATCAGAACTGAAAGGCTATAGTGGATTCACAGCTTTAGGCGATAAACTTGGTAAAGTGCACTGCTCTGTAATGAACACCAAAACATGGACTGTAGAAAATATAATTTTGAAGAAAGCACTGAGAAAGCCGCAGGAATACAAATTTGCAGCAATAAAAAATCTAGAAGAAGCAAAGAAGAGAATTGTTTTAGAAGGCAAGGGAAGCGCTATTGGTGAAGTCAGCTTAGTGCATATGCCTTGCTGCGAACTCATGAAGAAAAAAGTACTTAGCAGCGACGGAAAAGATGCAGGTAAAATTTACGATTTAGTAATTGCTACTCAATTCTCGCCTTGGAAAATAGATAAAATTTTAATTTATATCAAGCCTTTAGAACGAAGATTAAGATTGGATGCTAGCGAAATAAAATCAATTACTGAGAATATAACGTTAACAAAAACTTATAACGAGCTTAGAGGAATAAAAGAGTAGCTGGAAAGGGACTCTAAACTTCAAGAATTTTTTCTGAAATGAATTTTTTAAGTTCGTCATCGTCAGGAAGAGAGATAGTTTTCCTTATCTTCTCAGTACCGTCGGGTAAATAGTACCCTCTAGTAATAGAAATATAGATACTCTCTTCTTCAGGCGATACTTTTGCCTTTCTTCGCGCTACTTCCATGAAATTATTTCTGCCGAATTTTATTCTTTCTGATTTTATAGTCTCGTACATTACCATTTTGAGCACCTTTGAACTTTTTGATGAGTTATCCTTTTATAAAGTATAAAAGTTTATGCTCTATGTAAGTTCACAAACTTCTCGAAACTTCTATCGTAGGTTCTTTCTGACTCTTTGCTAAATGCGCATGCAGGTAGCTCGCGCCTTCTCAAATGGTATCTAATGCATTCGCAACACATTCCTTTCTTATCGCAAGGCTCGTAGGTGCAGTTGCAGTTCTTTCTGTTGTGTTCTTGATTTGGACATTCTTTTAACATCTCTTTTCAACTCTCTCGCTTCTCTTTCATCAACTTAACTGCTTTATCAACAATATTCTCTGCGCTCAACCCATATTTCTCCATAAGCTCCTCTGCAGAGCCGCTCTCTCCAAAAACGTCTGGGATGCCAATTCTTTCAACTCGCACAGGCTTATCTTCACATACTACATAGCTTACCATTGCGCCAAGCCCGTTAAAAATAGAATGCTCTTCTGCTGTTATTATCAGATTTGTTTCTTCAGCAACCTTTTTTATAAGCGCTCTATCAATAGGCTTGATTGTATGAATATTAATAACTTTTGCATTTATGCCTCTTTCGGCAAGTTCTTGCGCTGCAATCAAACATTTAGATACCATTATACCTGTAGCTATAAGTGCGATATCCTTACCGTCTTTTAAGACATTACCTTTACCGAGCTCAAACTTATCATCTCCTTTCGTTACTGTCGGCACATCTTCTCTTCCAAGTCTGATATAGAAAGGTCCTTGCGCATTAATGCAAGCTCGTACAGCTTTCTTTGTTTCTATCGCATCGCAAGGGACAACAACTTTCATATTTGGTAAAGTTGTCATTATACCTAAATCGTCAATGCACTGATGTGATGCTCCATCTGCTCCTACAGTAACGCCTCCGTGCGTTGCAACTATTTTCACATTTAAGTTCTGATAAGCAATAGATTGTCGTATCTGGTCCAAAGCTCTACCACTAGCAAACACTGCAAACGTAGACGCAATTACAATTTTATTGCTAAGCGCTAGCCCAGCAGCTGTAGTGAACATGTTTTGCTCTGCAACACCAAAATTAAAAAATCTTGATGGATAGCTTTTTTCGAACTCAGAAGTTCTTGTTGAAGTAGAAAGGTCTGCAGTCAGCGCAACTAAATCATTGCACTCCTTACCAAGTTCTACCAAAACTTCTCCAAACGCTTTCCTTTGATTTGCTTTCTTCCATTCAATCATTTTTCTAATTCTTTCATTGCTTGCTCGTACTGCTCTTTATTAGGCGCTTTGCCATGGAACTCAGCAGTATTTTCCATAAAAGATACTCCTTTTCCTTTAATTGTATGCGCTATTATCATTACAGGCTTGGATTTAACCTGCTTAGCCCAATCTACAGCGTTTATTATTTCTTCAAAATTATGGCCGTCTATTTCTTTCACTTCCCAGCCGAAAGCTTTCCATTTATCTGCCAAAGGCTCTAATGATAGAATTTTTTCTGTAAAATCGTCTAGCTGAATTCTGTTTCGGTCTAGAAATACAATTAAATTATCTAGTTTGTGGTGCGCTGCGAAAAGTGCAGCTTCCCAAATATTGCCTTCGTTGCTCTCGCCGTCGCCAATAAGTGCATAAACTTTATAATCTTTTTTATCGATTTTAGCAGCCAGCGCCATACCTATAGCCATGCTTAAACCTTGCCCTAAAGAGCCTGTACTTGCCTCTAGATAAGGTAGCTTCAAAACTGATGGATGGCCTTGTAATCTAGAGCCTAACTTGCGGAGCGTAAATAACTCATCAATTGCAAAATAGCCGCTTTCTGCTAAAGCTGCATACAGTGCTGGGCATGAATGACCTTTACTCAATACAAATCTATCACGCTCACTCCACTTATGATCTTTAGGGTCGTGCCTTAGAATATGGAAGTAGAGTGCTGTGACAATATCTGCACATGACAAACTGCCGCCAGGATGCCCTGAGCCTGCGCGGTAAGTCATTTCAACAATCCAGCGCCGAATAATTTTTGCCTGCGCCGCTAACTTTTTAATAACTGATTCTTCAACCAACTTTTATATCGAAAAGAAATTAAATTACAAACTAATAAACAATTCTACGAATACATCCTTCGCCAGCAGCTAGACTCTTACAGCGTTGCAGCTGTTTTCACAAAAGCTCAAATTATCATTAAGCAGAGCCTTGCTTAACGGTCTGGCATAATAATAAATATCGTAGTCACCAGTTCTATTATCATGCCATACAATGCAAGCAACGTTGTTTAAAGCATCGTAGACCATCGCAGGTACTTTATGGTCTCCACTCGCATTATCGTCATCTATCCTAATATCACTCAACTGCCATGTTATGCCGCCGTCTGTAGAGTAGTTATAGTAAATGCTGTAACAAGTACCTCTTCTATTATCGTACCATGCTACGTGTATATTAATTTCGCCACTAACTGCAATGCAGGGCTCTCTATCGTCAGTAGTTGCAGTTCTTAGAGCAACTGCAGTAGCCCATACACTACCATCGATAGCGGTGGCTTTCCTAAAGTAAATGTCTCTATTTGTACCAGAGACTTCCGTAAATTGCAATACTGGACCAATAGTTATCATAAGTTGTAGTTATATCTCCTTCTGCAAGCCATGTAGAGCCTCCATCTGTAGAGCGACGGTACTCTAAATCTCTATACGTTGTTTCAGAATATGTAACGATAACAAGGTCGCCGTTACTGCTGACTGCTATGTTAGGATATTCTGCAGCTGTATCTAGAGCTATAGGTGTGTCCCATGCAGAGCCGCCGTTTGTTGACCTAACGTAATAAATGTCGTTAGCAGCATCTGCTTCGTAGACTACATGCACGTAAGCTTGAGCACCTGTCCCGTTAACTGCAATTGCAGGTCTGACTAGACCTGAACCTGATACTACAGTAACTTCACTAGACCAAGTTGCTCCTACATCTGCAGATTTAGAAAATTTAATACCTCCGTCATCGCGCCAGACTACATATAAAATATAATCGGTACCGATGGCGATATCAGCTGAGGTTTGGTCACCAGCGGTAACGCTGCTCACTTTTATATTACCGAGAGCAACACCTGTAATAAACCAAGTATTGTTTGCAGATTCTAGATTATTTCCAGCTACATCTTTTGCATCGGTAGATAAATTGCTCCAGTATTTAGTCTCGGCTGTGAGTGGTGAAGATGGCGTGAATATGCACTGATTTCCAGAACGATGAGTAGGAGCCTGCGATAGGGCTAGGCATACAATCTTGGTATACTTTAAAGTTAGCTTCTACGGAAGCTTGATTCATGGGCTCGCTAAATGTTTTTGTAATTATTGTTTTTGGCTATAAATAAATATTGTTTAGCTAGGTATAGATTTGTACAGCGATAAACAAACTATATATTTTGAGTCCATGTTTTCGGTACTTCCATAAACACAAGATAGCCTTTGCCAACTTCAAGCTCGAAATTGCTTATATTTGTGCCTACAGGATGAGTTATAAATCTATCTAGTGCGTTATCCCAGCACGCAACTGCTCCGCAGCTGCCGATACTTGCTGCTAAATCGCTCGCTCTTGATAGGCTTGCATTAATAACACCTATATTTGCCCACCCTCTGTTTAGAGATACTGCCACGGTTACTATTTTACTACCTTTTACTACAAATTTAGTTGTGCCATTCACTATATAAACAAGATAGCCTCTGCCTGGCTCTAGTATGAAGTCATTTGCGCCTGTCTTCCTATTATATATTCTAAATTCGGTACCAGTCCAATTAGAGACTTGCGTGCAATTATCGCCTATAGCTTCAGCTAGTTGAGAGGCATTTGTTATACTAGAATTACTATAAGGCAAAGAGATGTAATTCCAGCTCTGCCTCAAATAGAAAGTAAATCCCTTTACGACTATTATCGTCACGCTTTTTTCGTTATTATATGCTTTTTCATCAACTGGAAGAAGAGTTTCGAGCTTTATTCTGTATTTACCCGGTTCTGTGAACTCATAGCTCCAGAGTAATAGCTCTGTGGAATACTGCGATAGCACGGTGGTAGTAAGTTTAGTCTCGTTCCAGAGCTCTGTTTCAGACGGTAAGCTTGCTTTAATCTCTACATCGTCCAAATACCAGCCAGCCCTGTTACCTATACCATCGGAAGTGAAATGGAAGCCAAGTTGAACTGTGTTGCCTTTATAACTAGTTATATCTAAGCTGACTTTACGCCATTCTGTTACGTTCATTTCACCGCTAAAGCATGCAATTTTATCCCAAGTTCCGTTAGCAGTTTTTAATTTCACCCAGCCCAGATCGTAGCCGTTTTCTATCTTATGGAAATGCCAGAAAGTTAAATTTATTCTTGTCGCATTTGAAGGGAGTGTTATATTTGGGCTCAGTAGCCAGTCGTCTTCATTATAGCCATAATCACCGTTAAGATTAGTAGCCCAGCACTGACTACCAGAATACGCGAAAGTTATTCCGTATGTTGGAGTGCCTTTTTTCCAAACATTACTTGCAGGAGTTACGTTCCAATTACCTGTACCAGTGTACTCGAAACTGTCATTAAGAATAGTTGCCTCGTAGTCTGAATTTACTCTATAGACCTTGCAGGAAACATTAAATACATCTTGACTCTGCATACCGTAGTTCTTTGCTTCGCCTTCAATTGAATAACTACCTTGCGAATATTCGTTCCCTTCTTTAAAAGGGCTTATAGATTCAACACCGACATCGTTATTATAAGAAACTTCGACTGTCAATTTTACAGATGCGTTTATACTGGTATTACTCTGCGATCTTGCTGTAAAATTAATTTCGTATTCGCCGCTTGTAGCAGTTGGATCTGGAGTTACATTAAGAGCAACTTGCGCACGTGCATTGCTGTTGATTGCTAAACTGCTTACATTAGGCGCTATTGTCCAGCCTGTAATAGCAGATGCACTGATAGTATAAATGTCGTTAGCATATCCATTATTCCAGATTGAGATATTGAAGCTAACTTCCTGGCCTGGGTTTGCCTGCCTGTAGCTTTCAGTACAAGTTACATTTACATGGTAAGGAAGTACTTGATAGGGGTTAGATGCTATTTTAGCAAGGTATAAAGCTGCCTCTATATTATCTTGACATACTATTGGTATTTTTGCAGGGTCTGGGTAGAAAGTGCCTGCCGCCGATTGTTTAGGATAAAGCTCTATTGCAAATGCAAAAGTACCTACCTCTGCATAAAGCCAGTCATGGTCGCCACCAGAAGTTATATACAAATCGCTTGATTGCTTAACTGTATATTTTGTGCCACCGCCCGCATTGTTAGGTATTAGCTCGCTCATCTTGTTTGCAATTGTCTTGAATACTGTATAATCAGGCTCTGGAACAGGACTACTTGTACAGCCCCATGGGTAAAGTATTAATTCACCATAGCTATGGTAAGCTATCTCAAATACAAATTTCTCCCTCAGTGCCAAATCTCTCATAGCCTTAGTCTCTAGCTCTGAGAAAGGAGCTGTGCCTCTATAATCTTGAGCGCTGGTTCTGCCTCCAGAGCCTGCGCCGCCCCACTTATAACCGTAATTTCTATTGATATCAACTCCGAAGCTACCGTCTCCGTTAGGGAATCTATTCTTGCGCCATGATTTTGCAGTTGAAGGGTCATCTGTGCCGTCGTAAACTCTACCATCAGGATTTACGCAAGGCACTACCCAAATCTCGTTGCAATCAACTAAATTTTTTAATGTTAAATTAGTTTCGTAACCATCTGTTAAATAATTTATTATATACAACGGAACTTCTATGCTCAGCCACTCACGTGCATGATGTGCGCCGTTATAAATAACTGCAGGCTCGTCTTCATCTAATTCAACGTTGTCTGAAATTTTAACAGCCCATATATCTCTACCCTCCCATGTCTTACCTATACTCAATAGCTTTGCTATGCTCTTATGATCTGTGGCAACCTGTTGTAGTTCAGCTACCAGCTCGTCCCAAGAGTGGTATGCAGTAGCTTTTGCCTCTTGAAACGCAATTAGAGGAGAGGCTGGGCTTCCTAAAGTGGTAGTGAATAAAACTAAAGCAATAGCAAAAGTTAGTATTCTTATGCTACCGAAACGCATATTTGCACCTTTATATTTGATAAGTGTGTCGTTCGCATAGAAATACTTTACCACGAGCTTTGCCCAGTTCAGTACATCCAGCATGCAACTTTATGATCACCCATAGCGCTCAGACTCGGCTCCATTTCTTTACAAATTGGCTTTGCATGCTCGCATCTAGTATAGAACTTGCAGCCTTTCGGCGGCGAAATGAGGTTAGGAGACTCTCCTTTAAGTATCACTCTCGCCCTTTGCGCTATATCAGCAGAAGGTATAGATGAAAATAGCGCTTGAGTATATGGGTGTAGAGGATTTGAGAATATCTCATCTGTAGTGCCACTTTCTATAAATTTACCACCATACATTACCGCAATTCTATCTGCAATATTTCTTACAATACCTAGATTATGAGTTATAAAAAGATATGTTAGCCCGTAGTATTTTTGCAGGTCCATTAGTAAATTAAGTATTTGCGCTTGTACAGAAACGTCAAGAGCGCTTGTAGGCTCGTCAAGAACTAGAAATTTAGGTTTTAGAGCAAGAGCTCTTGCAATACATATTCTCTGCTTCTGCCCTCCGCTGAACTCGTGCGGATATTTATCTAAATGCTGTTTCTCAAGACCTACTTTTTCAAAAAGTTCACTTACATTTTTTTCAATCACTTCACTACTAGCTAGTTTATGGATTATTAAAGGCTCTGCCACTGCTTTACCAACAGGAATTCTTGGGTCGAGCGCTGCTTCAGGGTCTTGAAATACAATTTGCATTTTCTGCCTTAAAACTCTTAACTCCTCTTTGCTTAATTTTAAGATGTTTTTGCGCTCGAAATAAATCTCGCCTGATGTAGGCTCAATGAGCCTTAAAATAGTTCTTCCCAAAGTAGTTTTACCGCAGCCGCTCTCACCAACTAGTGCGAAAGTCTCTTTCTCAGCTATACTAAAACTTACGTTATCAACAGCACGCACACAACTCGATGATTTTCTCAGTAGCGCCTTTACTGTAAAATATTTTTTTAAGTTTAGAACTTCAACTAACATTTTCTATTATTTTAAAGCAAGCGATTTCGTGCCCTTTACCCAAAGATCTCAATTCAGGTTCTCTTTCTTTGCACTCAGAGGTAGCAAACTTACATCTAGGCGCAAACCTACATCCTTTAGGTAGAGAGATGAGGTCTGGAGGCATGCCTTCTATAGCTTCTAACCTGCGCTTTTCTGTGAATTTAGGAATTGCATTAAGCAGCCCTACAGTATAAGGATGCTTTGGTGCTGTGAAAATTGTCTTTACATCGCTACATTCTACAATTTTACCTGCGTACATTACTGCGACTCTATCGCAAAGTTCTGCAACTATCCCTAAATCGTGAGTAATGAGTAAAACAGAGTGACGAAGCTCGCTCTTTAGCTCTTTTATAAGCTCTAAAATTTGCGATTCTGTAGTTACATCTAGAGCTGTTGTAGGCTCGTCCGCAATTAGTAGCTTAGGCTTGCATACAAGTGCCATTGCTATCATACATCTCTGTCTCATACCGCCGCTCAACTCGTGTGGATATTGATCTATTACTTTCTTGGGCAATGGTATTTTCACTAATTTTAGTAACTCTATTGCTTTCTCACGCGCTTGCTTTTTAGAATATTCTCTGTTATGCAAAAGTACAGTTTCTACAAGCTGATTGCCAATTGTATAGACTGGGTTTAGAGAGCTCATAGGCTCTTGGAATATCATTGCAATCTTGCTACCCCTAATGTTTCTCAGCCCTTCCTCTTTGAGGCTAACTATATCAAGACCTTCAAATATTATTTTACCTTCTACTATCCTTGCATTTGATGAGAGTAATTTAAGTATAGAGAGTGCAGTTACAGTTTTACCGCAGCCGCTCTCGCCAACCAGCCCTAAAATTTCATCCTCTTTTATTTCTAAATTTATTCCATCTACAGCTCTGACTACTCCTTTATAGGTATAAAAATGAGTTTTCAAATTCTCTATCTTTAACAAAGGCTCTTTCATCTTTTTTTTATCACATTCTCCTTAATTTAGGGTCTAGAATATCGCGCAATCCATCGCCAAACAAGTTGAATCCAAGCACTGCAAAGAATATAGCTAACCCTGGGAAGAAAGAATGCCACCAATAACTACTAAGAAATCTAGAGCCTTCAGCTACCATTAAACCCCATTCTGCAGTACCTGCTTGCGCACCTGCTCCTATAAAGCTAAGCCCTGCAGCTATGAGTATAACTCTGCCCATATCCATAGTTGCAGCTACAATCACAGGCGCTAAAGAGTTAGGCAAGATATGATTGAATATTATTCTTCTATCTTTAGCTCCTAGAGCGCGTGAAGCTTCTATATAAAGACGCTCTTTTGTAGAGAGTACCTGCCCCCTGACTATTCTTGCATAGCTAGGCCACCAAATTAGAGATAACGCTATCATTGTGCATGTGAGCTTATCAACTTTAGGAATGCTAGCAGCTACAGCTAGAGTAAATGCAATTGCCAGCACCAAGCCTGGTATAGACATGAAAATATCTGTGATTCTCATTATTATTTCGTCAACTCGCTTTCCAAAATAGCCTGAAATCAGTCCCAGACAAATACCTATTAACAATGCAGCAACAACTACTACAAGCCCTGTTCTTAAAGATACTCTTGCGCCATAAAGCGCCATACTGAAAATATCTATTCCCATATGGTTTGTACCGAATGGATGCTCGTAACTAGGAGGTAGGTTCTCATCTTCCGTTATAGTCCAATCTTCGATGTGACATGGAAATATGCCCACCCATTCGTCTCTATATGTTTTAGGATGCTGAACTGCAACCCAAGGTGCTAAAATAGCTCCTAAAACTAGTATTAGAATTATGACCAAGCCTGCAAGTGCAAGAGGGCTTTTCAGTATCAAGTAAAGACTGAATTTCAATTCTTTTTTTCGAGCTTTGCTTATTAACATTTTTTAACCATACCTTATTCTAGGATCGATTATACAGTAAAGTATGTCTACTATTAGGTTTGCAATTACGAATATGAACGCAACAAGTAATGTAAATCCCATGATTGCAGAATAGTCTAAATTTTTTATTGCATCTACTGCATAGCAGCCTATTCCATCCCATGAGAATATAGTCTCTGTCAGCACAGAGCCTGCGAGCAATGCGCCGTAGCTCATACCTATAACAGTAACAGTTGGTATGAGCGCATTTCTAAGAGCATGCTTATAAATAACTTTCCTTTCACGTAGCCCTTTTGCTCTTGCAGTTCTTATATAATCTTCACCAAGCACTTCCAACATGCTAGAGCGCATCACTCTTGTTATTGTAGCCAGCATAACGAAAGCCAGACAAATGCTTGGCATTATCAGATGTTTTATATTATCTACTAAAAGGTCGAGTCTTCCTACAATCAAATTATCTATAGTATATAATCCAGTAATGGTTTGCGCTACTTCGCCTCTACCTATAGCTGGCAGAATACCTAGCCTATAATAGAATATGTACTTCAGCGCAAGTCCAAGCCAGAATATAGGTATAGAGGCGCCTGCTAGCGCGAAAATCCTAGATAAAATGTCTGGGAGTTTATCTCTTTTAGTTGCAGAAACCACTCCTAAAGGTATTCCTATAATTATTGCAATAATTGTAGCGAAGGTAGTGAGCTCGAAAGTAGCTGGAAAATAGGTAATTAAATCTCTTGCTACAGGATTGCCAGTAGTTGCAGAAATACCTAAATCGCCATGAAATAAGTTGCTTAAGTAATAAAAATATTGTATATGTAGAGGCTCGTTAAGTTTGAATTTCTCTTTTGTGATATTCACTTGCTCAGGCGTTGATTTAATACCACCTGCCCACATATATGCAGGATCGCCTGGAATTGAGTGTGCAAGAGCAAAAACTATAATACTGACTCCGAGCAGTATTGGTATTAGCAGCAATAATCTCCTTATAATATAATGCCAAAGCTTGATTTTCTACCACCTTCTCTTCAGTAACAATTTTCCAATAATCGCTATAACGACAATTACGCAAATTACTATTACAGCTAGGACTATGTGTCTTGTAGGCAGTGGCTTAGCTACTATTACAAGCTCCCAGTAGCGTGGTCCGTTGTTCTCGTAGTTAGTATCGTAATCAGGCTCGATAGTTAAAGAGATATTTGCATTAGTACCTACGAAAATATAGCTCTCAGTAACCACATCTTGATATTCATTTGTGTTTATAGTTACAAATACCGTGTAATTATCTATCAATGTGTAATTAGCACTTTCAACTAATTTAAGAGTGCTCACCCCTCTTCCATCTGTAATGTTCACGTATATTTTTACATAGGCAGGTGCAGAATGATTTAAATTATAAAGTCTTATAACTAATTGATAACCTTCTTCACTCCACACATTACCCAAAGGTGCTATAAGTCCTCCTTGCCCTAAAATAGAAATGTCAGAGACCAAAAGTTCAAACTCATAGCTCTGTGGTAAATTGTTTTCTAGATTTGCATCCAGTTCAGGCGAAATAAAAACGCTGACTTTAGCTTTACCTAAACCTTTAAATCTATAAGGCTTAGTAACAATTTCTGTATAATTTCCTTGCGATATTAAAATTTGTATTTGGTTTGGAGCTGTAACTGTATAATCTTCAGTTTCTTCTAGCTCTAAAGTAGTGGTTCCTGTGTCATCTGTTACATTTACAAAAATTGTAATACTAGTTGAGACTGAATAATTAAGATTATAAAGTCTAAGTTTGAAAGTTTGATTTGTATTTATCAATATTTCTTTTTTATCGAATACAAGTCCTCCTGGCGGCATGCCTTCGGGTGCAATAATAGAGATATCCGGGGGATAAAGCACTATAGTAATATTCAATAATTTCCATATTTTGCCAGCTGAGATATTAATTAGCTCGTAACCGACAATAGGTGGCGAATAGTAAGTTATCATTACTTTACCAGTATCGTCAGTAATACTTGTTGTAGCGTTTAGCGACCCGCCTATAGAAAATTCTAAACTGAAATTTACTATTATACCTGATATTGTGCGATTGTATTCGTCAAGCACTGTTACCACAATAATAGAAGAGCTGTTTATGTGAACTGTAGAAGGCACTTTAACAGAGAGATTTGCAGGCTCGCGCTGAGTTAGTATTAATTCTGTAGTATTCCAGACTCTATTTATAGAAGCGTTTATTATCACTTTACCGTGAATCAAGCCAGCAGTGTAAATTACAGAGGCTTTGCCGTAACTATCTGTAGTACAGGTATTGGTTGAAAGCTTGCCAGAACCTCGCTCTATCACGAAATTTATACTTGCTCCTGAAATTGGTGCTTCTGTGATGTTTAAGAAGGTTGCGGTTATTGTAGAGGTTGAATACCCGTCTGCAACTAAGTTTGGAGGACTGGCTGTCAAGGTTAACGAGGCGTAATCAGGCGTGTATAGTTTATGAAACAAGTAATACTGTGGACCATATCTTGCAGGATTGTATACATAGCCTTCTAGCCGATCTCTTCTCACGCCTAAAGTTAAAGCTTGATATAGCCATAGATAAGGTGCAAGCTCTTTTGTAAGCTCTTGAATTTCAGAATAAAGCTTTTCGCGCAAGCTTAAATTAGATTCTTGTTTCGCTTGTGATATTAGCTCGTCTAAAGTTGCATTTTGCAAAAATGCAAAATTAGCTGTACCGATTTGTGAAGAATGCAAGAACGGATGGGCATAGTTATCTGGATCTATATAATCAGGCATCCAAGCAACAGTTCCCATAGGCTCGTACCCGTTCTTAAGTCTTGCAATCCATACAGGGTCTGCGAGCATATCTAGCCAAACTGTTATTCCTATCTCAGCTAGCTGATTTTTTATATACTGAACAATATCCCTCCATGTAGGATCACCTTCCGGATAGATCAATCTAGTCTCAAATCCGTCAGGATAATCTGCTTCAGCTAAAAGCTCTCTCGCTTTAGTTAAATTCCTTTCGTAAGGTAGAATGCTTTCGTTATAGCCAAATATCTCTTTAGGAATAGGTCCTTGAAAGCGCCAGCCGTAGTTTCGAACCACATGTTGAATTATTGCATTGTAATCTATAGCGTAAGAGACAGCCTGTCTTACTTTTAATATCGATAGAGGATTAAATTTCTCTTGGCCAGGCAGCCCAACATTTGGTTTGCAGTTCATTGCTACATAAGAGATAATAAAAGTAGGCTTGCCAGCTTCTGAAATAATGCCCGGATAACCTATCACTTCACCAAGCTTATCCGGAGGTATAGATGCGTAATCTGACTCCCCTTTTTGTATTCGCCATACTTTATCATTAGGGGTTCTTATGAAGCATATCTCTATTCTATCTACATGTTTACCAGCCCAGCCACCCCAGTAAAGCTCGTTCTTTTCTAAAACTATTTTTTGGTGTTTAATCCATTCTACAAGTTTATAAGGTCCTGTGCCCATAGGATTATCCTTCATCGGCGGATTCCCTGGAGTTTCTACATAAATCGGGTCTACAATAGAAGCTACAGGACATGCTAGTATAGAGAGGAAAGCTGGGAACGGAAACTTTAAATCTACTTGAACTGTATATTCATCTAAAATTTGAGTACTTGATTCATTAATCACCTGACTTAGAATCCAAGAAGGAGCTTCGTTCATTCTTATTACTCTGTCCAGAGAATATTTAACTGCTGAAGCGTTACAGGGATTTCCTATAGAGAACTTCACATCTCTCCTCAAGTGGAAAGTATAGGTCTTTCCGTCTTCTGAAATATTCCATGATTCTGCCAAGCATGGCACAACCTCTGTGGATTCGCCTGAGTACGAAATTAAAGTATCGTAGATGTTTTGTATTACTCGCCAAGCTTCGCCTGTATAAGCAAGAGTAGTTGCAGGATCTAAAGAAGCAGGCTCCCCGGTAACGTCATGGACTAGCGTGGTAACTTCTTGAAGCGATGCTAATCTCGAAAAGTCGGATTGAATAGCTGGGTTTAAAGGTATATTTGTAAACATTACTAGCGCTAAAATTACTGTATAAAAGGTTTTTCTACTTCCTATCACTTTTGACATCATTAATACTAATATCGCTTATTTCTTATTTAAGTCTTAACCGTTCCACAAAGTAGTTTGAGTTACATATACTAGATACCCTTTACCTTTTATCAGCTCGAAATCACTAATCAAAGTTCCAACTGGATGTACGACAAACCTACCAGAGCTACTATCCCAGTAACTGACTGCGGTGCAGTTTCCTATCTGCAAAGCTAGCTCTCCTACTGTTACCGCCTCTTTAAACCATCCTATAGAATTCCAGCCTTTTTTAAGCTCTAACGTAAGTGATGTGATTTTGCTACCACAGAAAGTTGCAACAGTGCTTTCAGTTACGTAGACTAAATACCCAATTCCTTTCTCAATTGCAAAATTATTTATTCCAGAGCCTTTAACATAAATTTCGAATTTTTCAGAACTTAAATTCCATCTCGCTACTTGAGTACAGTTTGTTATGTTCTGTGCAAGGCTTTCTGCAGTATGGGAAATATCTAATGCTAGATTGATAAAATTCCAGCCTTTTTCCAGATTTAAAGTAACAGTTGAAACTTTCCATCCGAGCAGCCAAGTAACAGTACGATTCATTATAGTAGCTCTTATTGCAGCGCCGTTAATACCTTCAAATCCAAAACCAAAGTAGATAGCTCTATAAGTCGTGCCTTCTACTCTGATAACGCCTCCTTTACCTGCGTAAGTGCCTGTGCTCCAAATAAATACTCTCTGCGCACTTGCTTTAGTCCAGTTAGC
>JASEFT010000003.1:13548-14699 GCA_030018475.1 Candidatus Thermoplasmatota archaeon | reverse complement strand
AAGTGCCTGTGCTCCAAATAAATACTCTCTGTGCACTTGCTTTAGTCCAGTTAGCTACGCTAGTATTTCTAGGCTCAATAACGCTTGGCTCTGCTTGCGCAACAGCATCGCCAGTAGAAATAGTTAATGATAGTCCATCTCCAATAGGATCGTTAGCTACACCTGTAAGCGTGGTTACCCCAGAGCTATCATTAACGTATTCTGTATGAAGTTTATCCCTGTAATAATAAGTGCACCACTGCATATCCTCAAGATTAGCGTCTGCAACGAACAAGCTACCGCCTTGCTCTAAATAAGCTTCTTGAGCACGAATATCTCTGCCTTTGAATCTAACATCATAATTGCCTGTGAACCAAATCACTACATCAAACGCTTTTAAAGTATCTGCGTGAGAAGGCGTACCATAAGCAGTCCTATCCCATAACTCGTTAATAGTGCCTTCAGTCTGTTTTACATTCCAGTATTCGTAACCTATTCCAGACGCATTAAGTGCATCTGTATAATATTTTTCATAGGAAGCGCCGCCATCATCATCTACTACAAATACTTTTTTGTCAGTTACTTTAATAGTAACGTTAGCGCCGTCGTTAGCTGGTTTTTCGTCACCAGCTAATTCTGCTTGAATTCTTACTTGATAACTTCCTGGCTGAGATGGGGTAGTCCAGTTGAAAGAAAGATAGGCAACTTCTTTCTGACCTAAACTTATATATTTGGTTTCTACAGCAGAGCCTTGGAAATATAATTTTACAGGTACATTTGTTTCACTGACTTTTCCCCAGTTCCTAATAAATGCATCTACGTAAGTTGTAGAATTAACTCTTGCATACCAAGGCGCTCGTATAGTATTGCGCCAAGAGCCCAGACCCCAGCCCCAATGAACTTGAATAGTGAAATCGTGAGTATAAGCAGAAGGCGCAAGATTAGCTCTAAGGAATGGCGCCCACTGAATATTTGAAAGTTCAGAATGTCCGAAATCTATAGCAACTTCATTGTGCTTGTCTTTAAGATAAGTATCGTACATCGCTAAAAAGAGACTTGCATATCTATAGCCGGCGGTGCCGCCACCCCAGCTCTTAGGCGGTAGAAATATACTCAAACCGTTATCGCCTGTGCCCCCTTTCTTTGCTATTACCGTGGAGCTTACGTTAGCC
>JASEFT010000003.1:12271-13450 GCA_030018475.1 Candidatus Thermoplasmatota archaeon | reverse complement strand
CGAGCCTAGACTAGGAAGGTCTACAGAATAATCTTTCACGCTATTTATAGCGTTATTTATTGCCGTAGAATAGGTATCTATATTCTCTTTCAGCAAATATGCAAAATTTTTCATTGCTTCTATTAAACTCGGTAGTCTGCTCATGTTAACTGCAGATTGCGTTATCATACCTCCAGAACCTACGTAATCATAGACCCATTCTTGTGCTAACCTTTCCGCAGTCCAAGTGGAATTTTCAACTAAATCTGCAAGTGTATCTTGATATTTTCTACTGTCAACAGGTATTTTATCTTCTGAAAATACTATGTAATCTGCAAGTCCATCAAGCTGATAGGCAATTTCGAGCATTCCCATCAAGCACATATCAAACAAAATAACGTCTATTTTCTTACCTGTTTCTTGCTTGATTATATAAAGAGCCTCTTTTAACTGCTCAAGTTCAAGTTCGTAATAATCTTCGCCTGTAGTATCATCTCTGTTCATGCCTATCCAGCCTATGCCATGGTTCCAAAGCACTAAACAGAATTTCTCTGAAGGATAGTCGCTCATTGCCCATCTGATAGATTCCACAAGACTCCTAGGGTCAGTCATATCCTGCTCTTCAACTAAAATTTGTTCTGAGTAGCCACTCTTAACGTAATATCTAGCACTGGCACGATAGGCAGGGTCGGTAACGCTAGGGTGCGAATCGAACTCTATTAAAATATTTACCTCGCTGGTAGAGCCGACAAGCTCCATTTCTTGCTTGTCTGCAATATGAGCGTTGTATTTATAGCCCAAGTCGTTATCGCCGTCCATGTAGGTAAGCACAGTCCATTTAGCTAGTGCTTTTTCTTGCACTTTCATTTCAGGTTGCTCAGCTAGCTGAGAGCTCGTGCCTGCACTAATGGGCACACTTCCAAAAACTATTAATGAAATCAAGCTTAAAACCAAAATTTTATTTCTCAGATACATTATTTAAACCACCCATGTAGTATCTTTTGCTACGTATACCAAATAGCCTCCGCCTTTCACAATCCCGAAATTATTTATTTCGGGTGGAATATGGGTGACAAATCTCAATAAGCTACTATCCCAGTAACTGACTGCGGTGCAGTTTCCTATCTGCGAAGCTAGCTCTTCTGCTGTTACCGCCTCTTTAAACCATCCTATAGAATTCCAGCCTTTTTTAAGCTCTAA
>JASEFT010000003.1:11201-12261 GCA_030018475.1 Candidatus Thermoplasmatota archaeon | reverse complement strand
CTGTTACCGCCTCTTTAAACCATCCTATAGAATTCCAGCCTTTTTTAAGCTCTAACGTAAGTGATGTGATTTTGCTACCACAGAAAGTTGCAGCAGTGCTTTCAGTTACGTAGACTAAATACCCAATTCCTTTCTCAATTGCAAAATTATTTATTCCAGAGCCTTTAACATAAATTTCGAATTTTTCAGAACTTAAATTCCATCTCGCTACTTGAGTACAGTTTGTTATGTTCTGTGCAAGGCTTTCTGCAGTATGGGAAATATCTAATGCTAGATTGATAAAATTCCAACCTTTTTGCAGATTTAAAGTAACAGTTGAAACTTTCCATCCGAGCAGCCAAGTAACAGTACGATTCATTACAGTAGCTCTTATTGTAGCGTCGTCAATACCTTCAAATCCAAACCCGAAGTAGATAGCTCTGTAAGTTGCGCCTTCTACTCTGATAACGCCTCCTTTACCTGCGTAAGTGCCTGTGCTCCAAATAAATACTCTCTGTGCACTTGCTTTAGTCCAGTTAGCAGGGTTAATTGGATGAATAGTATCGTTTCTAGGCTCAATAACGCTTGGCTTCGTTTGCGCAACAGCATCGCCAGTAGAAATAGTTAATGATAATCCATCCCCAATAGGGTCGTTAGCTACACCTGTAAGTCCTGTTACACCTGAGTTATCTGCATCGTACTGAGTATGCAGAGTATCCCTATAGTAATAAGTGCACCACTGTTTTGTTTCGAGATTAGCATCTGCAACGAATAAACTACCGCCTGTAGCAAGGTAAGCCTCCTGCGACCTTATATCCCTACCCTTAAACCTTATAGAGCGATCGCCAGTAAACCAGATAACGCATTCAAATTGTCTGAGTGTGCATGCAGTTGAAGGCGTACCGTAGGCAGTCCTGTCCCAGAGCTCAGGTAACGCGCCTTCATATGCTTTTACATTCCAGTACTCGTAGCCTATACCGTTAGCGTCAAGGGCGTTTTTATAATAAGTCTCGTATGTATTCTCCGTCCCTGTGCCTGTATCATCATCTACAAGCAGAATTTTTTTGTCAGTTATTTTGAT
>JASEFT010000003.1:4692-11183 GCA_030018475.1 Candidatus Thermoplasmatota archaeon | reverse complement strand
ATTAGCTGTGTTTTCGTCAGTCAGCAATTCTGTCTTTACAGTTAATGTGTAAGTGCCAACCGTTGACGGCGTTGATAAATTGAAGGATAGTAGAGCAACTCTTTTTTTACCTAAACTCACATATTTAGTTTCTAGAGGATTACCTGCAAAATATAGAGTTACAGGCACATTGCTTTCAGCGCTTCTACCTACATTTCTAACGTAGACATCCACATTTATAGTTGTATTAGTTTGCGCACGATAAGGCGCGAAAACCGTAGAGATATTCTTGCTATATCCAGTACCCCAACCTATATTGGTAGTCACATCATGCGTATATGCAGGTGGCGAAAACCACACAGCTCTCAAAAAATCGTCCCAGTGCATACCTTCGTCATGAGCAAACTTTATTGTTATCTCCTGATGTCTATCTTCACGATAGGTATCGTAAAGAGCCATGTACATATAGGCGTATTGATTGTTTAAAGTATAATTTCTGTACGGGAAATATACAGAGAGGCCATGGTCGTCAGTAGCGCCTTTCTTAGCAAGTATTACGTAATCTATTGCGCTCATTAAATTACTACACGCAGTTTTCAAGTCAGAAGGTATTGCTGTTTTATTTAGCTCGTATGCAAAATCGTAAAGGTCTGCATACACAAGATATTCTACATTATCAGGGTGTAATACAGCATAGCCTTTTGTTGCAGAACTAGCTGTTGATATTTGAGTTGGATATACATCTACATATTCGCACAGCAAGTCGGCAAAATTTTTCATTGCTTCTATTAAACTCGGTAGTCTGCTCATGTTAACTGCGGATTGCGTTATCATACCGCCACTACCAACGTAATCATTAACCCATTCTTGCGCTAAGCGCTCTGCACTCCAAGTCGGGCTTGCTTTGAGATCTGCTAGAGTGTAGTCATACTCTCTAGAATCTGCTGGTATCTTATCTTCTGAGAATACTATATAATCAACCAAATCTTGTAATTGATAGGCAACTTCTATCATACCCATCAAGCACATATCGAATAATATAACATCTATCTTTTTGCCTGTTTCCTGCACTATTATTCGTAAAGATCTTTCCAGCTCGTCAAGCTCAATTTCATAGTAAGGCTCCCCAGTAGTATCATCCACATTCATACCTTTCCATCCAGTGCCATGATTCCAGAGCACCAAGCAGAATTTTTCAGATGGATAATTTTCCATAGTCCATCTCATATAATCTACAAGCGTTCTGCCATCACTCATATCAGGCTCTTCAATTGCTGTTCTTCGCGTACCAACGCCTGTTGCAGGATGATAGATTACATTATAAATGCCAGGCTTCAGATCAATATTTAATTGGTCATCGGCAATTACAACAATTTGCACGTCAGTTGTTGAGCCTACTTTTTCCATTTCGTCGACATCATCATTTGTATATTTGCTCAGTGTGCTGTCATCGCCGTCCAAAAAAACCATCACAGTCCATTTTGCAATAACTTTTTCCTGCGCTTTTACACTACTACCTTCTTCGTAAAATATACTACTGGATTTAGCACTGCCCAAAATAAGCATAAATACTATCGATATTATGAATAATAATTTTCTATGCACTCTTTCCACCTTGCCTTGCTAATCCATATCATGGTTTAATAAAGATTTCTAGATATAAAATTTTTTCTAATCATGCCGTTTGTATCCAAACTTTAGATATAGTTACGAATACTAAGTAGCCTTTTCCAGATTCTAATGCAAAGTCATTGATGCCTGTATTTACGCAATGAATTACGAATCTGCCAAGCTCGTTATCCCAGTAAGCAACTGCCTCGCAATTGCCTATATTAGCTGCAAGATCGCTTGCTTTAGCAAAACTCGAGCTGAGTAATCCTATATTATTCCAGCCTTTAGTTAGAGCTGTTGAGACAGTTGTTATTTTACTACCTAGAAGTATGAATTTAGTTGTACCGTTAACTATATGCACCAAATAGCCTCTGCCTGGCTCTAGTATGAAGTTATTAGCGCCTGTCTTCTTATCGTAAGTTACGAATGCGCTGCCAGTCCAGTTTGCTACATGGGTACAGTTAGCGCCTATTGCAGTACCTAATTGAGCTGCTGTGGTTATTGTTGCATTAGTATAAGGCAATGTTAGATAATTCCAGCCTGGCTCGAGTGTGAACACGAAGCCAGGTACTTTTATTGTAAACGAGCTGTTGCTCACATCAAGCCCTATTTTACCAACGTTATCTTTAGCTTCTACTTTAATATAGCAATCTGTAGATTGCTCTAAAGGTATTGTCCATTGATAGATACCGCTAGCAGGCTGATTAGCTGCAATTAGCGTCCAAGTACCTGCAACTCCTTTTGTAGAATAGTAAATACTCACAGGATTTGTAGCTAACGGATTTGTACCTTGAGTTGCAACCCAGCTAATATTGAACTTATCGCCGCCTATCATTACTTCCTCACCGTTAGGCGCTTTAACTAACACAGAAGGCGGTAAAGGCGCACCGCTTATTCTTATTACTATATCCTGCTTATCGTTAAGCCAGTTCTGTGTTTCTTTTTTTGTTATTACAATTATTCTGTAGAAGCCTTCTTTAGTAAAAGTGAAAGGCCATGAGAGCGTTTTGGTAGCTCCAGGGGCTAATGTTGCGTAAGTGTTCTCAGTTATACGATAAATCTCATTTTCTTCAGTTCCAATATTTGCACTTTTCCATAGAGGCTCTGATTTAAGTGTAGTTACGTTCCAGACATAGACGTCATCGAAATGCACTTCGCCGCCGATACACCATAGTCCCACCTTGCCACTCAATATATGCGGCGGCGTTGGTAGATCTGCACGCTCATCTTCATAAGTTCTTTCAAACACCCATGTGCCGTCAATCCAGCATTTAAGAGAAGGTCCTCGAGCAACTACTTTTAAAGTATACCATTCGTTCCGCATTGGAATGAAAGGTATTGAAATTGTGGTTTTTGCAGAGGCGCTAATAACTCTAGATATAAGTGTATTATTCATATACTCAGGCGCTATTCTAAATTTATAGTGATTGTTAACATCTTGATATCTAAGCACTACTCCACCCCTTGGCGGTGAAGCGCTTGCAACAGTACTTACAATTTTAACTTTAGCTTCTAAAGTATAATCTGTCCATGTGCTATCGCCGACAACCGCAAAACTCTCGCTTGTGCTTGTCTGCTTTAAAACGCCTTCGGAAACGCTCCAAGTGCCTGAAACGAATGTGAAGCCATCTGCAACACCATCTTCAAAATCTTCTTTGTAAATTCTAGGAACCTCTTTAATTATGCAAACAACGTCAAAAGGATTCTGCGCTAAACTACCGTAGTTTTTCACAGTTGCATTTATATCGTAAGTACCAGGCGGATATGTAGCTCCATCTACAAAATTATCTATTTTAGCAACGCCTGTGTCGTTCTTTATAGAGATTACAAAATTAATATCTGCAACATCTGTTTCCGAAACAGCAGTTACGTCGCCGTAAGTAGCACTGGAGTCATCTGCGTTAGCAATTAATCTATATGTTACGCCCCCGTTGAGATTTACTATTACGTAGCGACCTGACTCGTTCGTCCAGCCAGCGCCTCTTACTATTTTAGTATCAGCCGTATCCACTGCTTGCACTATAGCGCCTTGAATCTCTTTACCAGTTTGATTTATTACTTTACCTGAAATAGAAGTAGGTGGCGGTGCAAATGTGCCGCTTGGCGAAATTGGCTTTGATGTGAATTGCGAGTAAGTAGTAGTGCCTTTATAAACCCTTTCATTCCAGCCGAGCAGAAAACTATACCATCTTCTGTTATACTTACCGCCATAGCCTTTGTTGTCATCGTAATTCACATACTGCCAGTAACAAGGCATGAAAAGAGTCTGCCTTGCACCACTTGCGTAAGTACCGCTCCAGACCGCCCAAGACTTGCCAGCAGTCCAGTTTATACTACTGTAACCGCCAGCTTTCGGCGAGATATCGTCAGCCCAACTTAATTCAAGCAAAGGATAGACTGCACCGTAGACTGGAATATTATTACCTAACCAATCGTTAGTAGTTCCGAATCCTCTGTTTCCGGATTCTGATGCTGCTGCAGTTATTCTGAAATAATCACGAAACGTTGCAGTAGTTGCAGAATCGTAAGCTGTGTCGAGCCCCATCAAGCACATTCTAGGCTTCCTGTTTGTAAGACCAACAGCTGCAGTATCCAAATAACTTTTTATATTAGTCTGCTCAGTAGTGCTTAAAGGTGCTTCACCTGCTCGAAAATGAGCTGTTGTAGAAGAAGTTTTACCTCCGCAGTTCCAGATTATTATATCGTACTGCACCATTGTAGCGGTAGGAATTACGCTTGCACTCTCGTTCCATTCTTCGTGCGCTATACCAGTAAGATTAAGGTAGTGTGATAGCAGCCAGCCTAAATCGTAGCCTTTATACAAGCCTGAAGAAATGTATTCGTCATTAACAAACATCACTTTAAAAGGCTGTGCCGGCGTTCTGAACCAATAGTAATTCCCGTTGTTATTGTCTACAGCCCAGTTGCCTGCTTTGTCTGTAACGTTAACTTGGAATTTGTAGGTAGTGTTGGGCTTGATTACAGGAGTTTCGAACCCTTTCGATCTACTACTCAATATATACCAGCCGTGATAATAATTCCAATATTCTACGTAAGGCGTTCTTGCATAGTAATCGCGCTCACCCCATATGCCAGTACCAGTATCTTGGATATAAACTTGTCCTTCTGCAAGCTCGTCGGTATACCACTGCAGAGTTGCATGCGCAGGCGCCAACCCTGTAATGAAAACGTTACTTATTTTAGGCGCTACGCAGTCGTAAGACACATTTGCATAAACTGTTGCGGCTGGCGATGCATCTGTATATCTAGCTGTTACAAGGTCGTTTTCTGCGTAAGTTAATATTCTATTTGTTGAAGCGTCACTTTCGCTAGTGGTCGTGAAATTAACAACCGCTGTAAATAATGCTGAATTTACTCCAGCTTCAACGCAAGTAACTTCTATACCTTTAGGGTCTGCTTTACTATAAATTTTAACTCTCGTAGTTTCTATTTCAGCTGGATTAGCGTTAAGATCGCTATCTATCACACAGACAGTTCCTTGCGCACCGTTATAATAATTGTAATAATTTGCGCCCAACCATTCAACTCTACCTGTAGCATTACCAACTCCAGAGACTACTAGCGCATATCTTAGGGCAGCGGCAGAAGAATGGGCATACACTCTAATTGTATAAACCCCTTGAGGGACTGGATTCTCTATAAAAACGCATTCTACATTATTCTGTCTATCAGGTCCTGTGCCGCCTAATGTCCAAGGCCCTGAAAGTGTAAACGAAGAATTAGTGCCGAAATTATTACCTAAATAATAAGTAGTGCCGTCCGGAGCTGTAACTCTAAGGTCTAAATCGTAATAGAGCGCTTTATTAGAGCCCACAGCGCCTGGAGGATAGTCAGTCCATACAAGAGTCACTTTTAAGGGCTGTAGCCCAGTAGCAAGAACTTGATAATCTTTATAACTACCAGTAGATAGAGCCACATTCCGATCGTCTATATAGAAATTACTCCATTTCTTGATTATATCTTTTACATTTGCAACTCCCCAACCCTGCACAATAACGCCAACCTCATCTATAACTCCATCAGCTCCTTTCAAATCCTCTCCTACTATACCATTTCCGTTTGCATCGCAAGGTCCAAACCCGTGCCATATAGTGCCTGCAGGATTGGTAAAATTAGTATCCCTACCTGTGTTTATTAAAAGCGCTTTTACTAATGACGAGGAAGGATAGACGCCAAACTGAGCATAGTAATCTTGCATTATCAAAGCGCAGAGACCTGAAACCATAGGAGTGGCTGCGGAAGTGCCTGAAAAAGTCTCGTAGTCTAAAGGAGTCTCGCCTTCTGTAACGCTATCGCCACCAGTACCAAGCTGGTCTGCAGTGTAGATATTGATAAAATCGCCCATAATATCAGGCTTCCACCTGCCGTCGTCAGTAGGTCCTCTTGCAGCATCGTAATGCTGTAAGTCATCGCTTGGGTCATCGTTCTCTTGATCCTGTACTCCGCCTACTGTAATAACGTTCTTCGCAGTAGCGTAAGTTGTAATAGTGTCAAGCTTATAATCATCAGCTGGATTTAGTCCAGAGCCTTGACCTGCTGCAAAATTTAACACGTAATAAGGATTGTTCCAGCATCTACTATCTATCGAGTTAGTATCTGTGCCGTAATAGCCGCTAGTACCGCCGCCCCAAGAAGCTGAGAATATTCTAGCTCCTGCATTCCAGCCGTTTAGACAATAGGAATCGTACCAGTTTGAACTGCTATAAACGTAGACTATTTTAGCGCCCGGCGCTATACCCCTTGAATAAGGTGTTCTACCTAATCCTACAATAACACTGACTACGCAAGTGCCGTGCTCAGCTGACCAATTATCAGGATATTGATTCACTACTATTTGCTCGTTAGTTCCTGAGCCGTACAAGCCTGGAATTTCACCGAAC
>JASEFT010000003.1:2927-4506 GCA_030018475.1 Candidatus Thermoplasmatota archaeon | reverse complement strand
TCCAAATTAAGCTTCGCTCTTATACCGTCACTAGCGCTTCTTGCAGGCTCTGTAATTTCGCCACCTAATGATTCTATCTTAGATTGTATTTTCAAAGGCGGAAGTTTTATTATTAGTGCAGTATCGCGATATTCGTATTTACCAAGCTTGAAAATATAATCTTCTTTATCATAAAAATACTGCTCTTGAGCTCTCTGGACTATGTCTTCTTTGTCTTCTAACGGGGTTCTGTACCTACCCAGCTCCCTGATGCTGTCTGGAAGCTCCCAATTGTAATCGAAATATTTTATAACAACCTCAACATCGGTTTCACTTCCAAAAACTCTAGGGTCTATCTTATAACCAGGCTCGTAAATTCCAATCCATCTGACAAATGGTAGAGACTCAAGTTTAGATTTGCTCTCTAAATCCATAGCAACGAGGTATGCAAAATCAGGTATAGCGCCTAAAACTGTAGAAAGCTTGCGAAGGTCATTTAGCCATTCTTCTCTCACAGGGCCTCTAAACTGAACTATCCAGTATCCGTTAGGCTTGTGAGTGATTAGCTCTTTAAGTATTTTAGGCTCTTCATAGAGTGGGTCGAAAGCACCTGAAGCATGATAGATTTTGACGCTAAGCTCGTAGCCCAAACTCTTCTCTAACTCAGCTCTCGTGAGCTCAGTACCGAAGTTCGTATTAACTGGCACGACAAAACACAGCACTATAGCAACTGCTAAAACCAATGCCTTAGTTATACTTGCCATAATATTAACTCCTACTTTTTTTATTATCATTTCCCGCAATATAAAAGTGTCGGTTGTTAGAGTACATTTTAGTACTTTCTATTGCGTTTTGAATATATAGTTAGATTTATTTACATTGTACAAGAATTTGTAATTCTTGCGAATGAAGGGGAGAGGGAGAACATGGGAAAATACAGCAATTATAAAGAAAGAAGCGAAGCAATCTCTCTAAGAGTGCCTTATTTGAGCGCTTCAGCCATTGATGACCTAATTAAGAAAGGAATTTATGGAAGCAGAGCTGACTTTATGAAGGCATCTGCAAGGTTCTATTTGAGGGAGCTCGACTATTTAAGACCGAGAGACGTAAAGGAAGTAGGAAAATTACCTTCTAAAGTAGGTTTGCTTGAAGAATGTAACGATTGTGAAGTAGTGAAGAAGTGTATCGTTTGTAGTTATATAAAGTGAGAGCTTATTGTCTTATCCCAGAATTTGGCGGGTACCGTTACGATAAACGGCGTGTAGCTCTCTTTTCCACCAACTTGATAAGTATGTGATTCACAAATAAATCTCCAAAGCTCTTGAAAGCGCCCTCTTACCTCTATATTCTGGTAATAGCATAGGCGCTTTTTTTTCTGTTACTATACCTGTATCTGCCAGCATTTTTTCGTAGCTCAATAAATGGTCTAAAGAGAGCTTTCCTGCTTTTTTGCTTTTTGCGTATTTAGCGCTCGCCAAGCCTGCTCTTCTGCCAAATACATTGTAATCAAGTAACGAATTGCCCATGAGTCTATTTTTACCATGCACACCGCCACTTACTTCGCCTGCTGCAAAAAGTCCTTTTACGCTAGTAGCGCCGT
>JASEFT010000003.1:0-2892 GCA_030018475.1 Candidatus Thermoplasmatota archaeon | reverse complement strand
AAGCCAGGAAATACTAAAATAGGGTCTTTAGCGATGTCTATACCGAATCTTTTGAACTGTCTCACCATAGCTGCAAAGTTTTTCTCAATAGTACCTTCACCTCTAATCGCATCTATCATTGGTGTATCAAGCCAAACGCCTCTCAAACCAGTAGGAGTAACAATACCTTTATCAAATTCGTAGCATTCTCTTATATAAGCAGCGCTCTCTACATCTCTAGGCTCTAGTGCATGAACGAAGCTTTCGCCAAGCTTATTTACTGGCAAAGCGCCCATACTGCGTAACTTTTCAGTGCACAGCAATCCAACAAGAGGCTCAGGAAAAGCAGCACATGTAGGATGATATTGTACAGAATCTAAATCTATTAGTTTTGCACCTACTCTATAAGCAAGTATCAAGCCATCGGCAGTTGCTCCGTAATGATTTGTAGTAGGAAAATTCTGAATGTGCAACCTTCCAAGCCCTCCTGTTGCTAATACTGTAGCTTTAGCTCTAACTATAGAATACTCACGAGTTTCTAAATTGAATAAGACAGCACCTGTTACTGCACAATCGTCTGTGAGAAGTTCAACTACAGGAGCGAACTCAACGAAAGTAATATTTAAATCTCTTGCATGATCTCTTAATACTCTCATAATTTCCATACCTGTATAGTCTTTTGCGCAGTGCAATCTAGCTCTTGAAGCTCCTCCACCTGAGAGCTCAAGATACTCACCGTTTTCTTTTTTATCATATATTACCCCAAGCTCTTCATGCCATTTTATTATTTTAGGAGCGTCAAGCACTAGCGCTTTTACAAGCTCCGACTTATTTGCAAAATGCCCTCCCCCAAAAGTATCAAGATAATGAGTTAAAGGTGAATCTTCTGGTCTGTCTGCTGCCTGTATACCGCCTTGAGCCATCATAGAGTTAGAATCGCCCCATCTGAGTTTTGTAGCAATAAGTATATTCTCACTTTTAATGCCATTTTCATATGCAGAAATAGCTGCTACAGTACCTGCGCCTCCACCGCCAATAATAAGAACATCTACATCGTAATCTATTTTATTTAAATCAATATCTCTTGGGCTGATAAGAGGAGTAGCTTCTAAAAGATCTGCTAGCTCATGGGGTACTTGCATACCTTTGCTAGGACCTATTCTCAGAGCTCTCTTAGTGCCAGGCCTGTAGTCTGGATGAAATTTTCGTAAAAGCTCCTCAGATTCCTCAAGTGATAGCCTTCTGAGTTTTTCTTTCAATCGCTGCCCTCTAGTGCTTTCAACAAGCTCTATCGATTTTAGCATCTCTTCAGTATAGCATTGCATTTTTTATTCACCTTCGATCTCTCTTTTCTTATATAATTCTCTGACTTTTTCTAAAGGTAGTGCTATGATCTCAGCAAAGTCTTTCTCAAATTTACCTTTTTCAATTTCTTTCAATCTTTGCTCTTGCGCTTTCGACTTCTTGGTTAGGTATTTTCCATAGAGCCTTCTTGCAAGCTGAGCCACATGGTAATGCTTTATATCTGCAGGACACCTTACAGAGCAGATACCACACTGGATACAATCGAAAGACAGCTGGGCTACCTTTGCCAAGTCGCCTCTGAGAGAAGCTTGTATGAAATCCATTACTTCAAGTTCTTGAGGGCATGCTTTTGTACAGGTATTACAGCACAAACATCTTGCTATCTCAGGATAGATTTTTAAAATCACATTACCGGAAGGTTTCAAATTATCTATTTTATGAGGCTCCTTTTCTGCAGGCACAAAAGGCAGTTGCACAAGCTCCATATTTTCTTCAACGAGCGTTTGACATGCTAAGCCTGTGTAGAGCTTATAGTCGCCCTTCTTTCTGTAAATTGTAGTACAAGCTCCGCAGAAACCTGCTCTGCAGCCAGAGCCCCTTATCAAATGATAGCCTGCCCACTCAAAAGCTTTTGTTATAGTAAGTCCTTTAGGCACTTCGTAATTCTTTCCAAGCATTTTTACTATGATAGTTTCCATTTACTACTCACCTCAATAGATTTTTAGTTTTTAGTAAATGCTTAGGATCTATTTTATGAGAAGCAAGCCCATAATATTCTTCAGGTAGTTTAAATGCAATAGCTATTAGCTGAGTGAAGTAGAACACAGGTATTTTTTCTTTCGAATGCTCTAAATTGTATTTACATAATGGACAAGAAGTTATTATTGCCTCGCATCCTTTGTCTTTCATATCATATAATATTTTAGAAACTTGATTTGATACAAGCTCTTTGTTATCTACAATATTATAGCTTCCGCAGCACTCCATACGATAAATACTATCTACGACCTCTCCGCCTAAAGCAATAATTAAATCTTCTAAAACTGAAGGCTCTTCAGGATCGTCGATAGCTAGCTCTCTAGGTCTTAGCAGCATACAACCGTAATAAGGTGCTAGCTTTACATTAAGAGGTTGCTTTATAAATCCTTTCAGTTTTTCAAAAGTCACGAAGTCTCTCAAAACCTGCAGTAAATGATAGACTTCTACTTTCCCTTTGTAACTGTCAGGCTCTATAAAACTATTGATTGTATCTAGAGATTGAGGATTTTTCTTTAATAATAAATTAGCATGCTGAAGTGTGTTATAACACATATCGCAGAGGGTGACAACTTTGTTACTATGCTCCTGTGCCTTGACGAGTGTACGAATAGGCCCTAAATAACGGAATAAATCATCCTGCGCTAGCGAAGCTACCGCTCCGCAGCAGTACCATTTATCAAGTTCCACAAGCTCTAAGCCTAAAGTCTTTGCTATAGCAAGAGCTGATAGTTCATAACTTGATGCGTAAGTCTTTAGAGTGCAACCGGGGTAATACAAATATTTTTCCATTTTTTTAGACAAAGGGGAGACAACCTACGGTTTTCTCCCCTTTTTCCTGGATTTTTCC
Source organism: Candidatus Thermoplasmatota archaeon (assembly GCA_030018475.1). Lineage (NCBI taxonomy): Archaea > Methanobacteriati > Thermoplasmatota > Thermoplasmatota archaeon. The sequence goes on along the minus strand of JASEFT010000003.1, from coordinate 2 downwards.
CT